>NZ_JAUQTZ010000047.1:0-43076 GCF_059803845.1 Rhizobium sp. UFLA01-1127
TTAGTTCAATCCGGCTTACATGAGGTCGCCCGAAGTCGCCGCACCGCCCATGCGACCTCAAATAACCCTCCAGATTCTTGTCGACCTGGTCGACGATTCCAAGGGTGATCTCACAGCAATCGAGAACGCCGGCTTCAGCGATCAGCCGAATGTTCTACCCTCGGGGGGTGCCCGTGTTGTCATCGACCGGTAGGCTTTCCCGCATGTCAATCTGTCGCGGCTCAAAGGCCAGAGACGATTTGACATACGGATGAGGGAAAAGACGCCCATATGCGCTAACCTGAGGATCTATGTTTCATTCGGCTCGACGCCTGATTAGTTACACGTCCCGGGCCGCTTCTTCCAAACGCGGACCGCCAAAGTTGCCCGCCATTAACGGCAAATTTATCCGTCTCCATGACACTTAATATCTCGTCCTCCGGAAGTATTGGAGAGAACTCCCTTGAATTCAATCGTCGAGACAGCTCATCGCTTTGAAGAAGGTGATCGCTCCTCAGCTACCATGTGGTTAGCTGATGCAGAGCACGCAGTTGCTGTCTTGACCATTGATGGGCATGTGATTGCCGCAAACTCGGTGTTTGCCAATATCGCGCAACTTCTCGCAGGTTTTCGCGTCGGACGAAATATTCATGACTTCCTAGACCCCCATGATAGCGTCATCTTCGGTGTACAACTCATGGCGGCAGCTGCGATACCCGGAACTGCTCGGTTCGCCCAGGTCTTCTTGCGAAGCGACAATGGCTCTTCGTGGCATGTCTTGGTCGAGCTTGCGACCAACAGCGATGGTGAGGCGTTGCCTCAGTCGGTCATAGCGCGTTTTGTCCCAGCCAATGCTCCGACCGTCCGAACGGCAGCGGAGACGAACACCGAAAACCCGTGGGATCTTGCCCTGATTGCCAGCCGCACTGCCGTGTGGGATCACGATCTGGAACGCCAGGAGACATATTATTCCGATATGTGGCGCGAGGTTCGCGGGTTGTCGGCTGAGGACACTGTGCCACAGTCATTGGACGAGCTGCTTGAACAGATCCATCCCGATGACAAGCAAACCGTATTGAATGGCATTCACGAACAGCGGCAGGGAGATGCAAATCCGTGCGTATTCCAATACCGTTACAAGCATCGGCAAGGTCATTGGATCTGGATTGAATGTCGAGGGGGCTGCGTCAAATGGGACAGCAACCACCGCCCTCTTCGTGTCGTCGGTACTGATACCGACATAACCGCCAGAAAAAATTCGGAAGAGACACTTGAGCGTATCTCACAACGCCTTCGACTAGCACTCGAAGTCTCCAAGATCGGTGTTTTCGAGGCCGATTTTGACCTCGGCAGCGCCGAATGGGATGCGGGCATGTTCCGCCTCTACAACCTCGAGCAACAGTCCGAGGTAAAGATTGGCGGCTTGTGGGAATCCATGCTGCACCCCGATGACATGGAACGGGTCTTCAAGAAAGTGGATCACCACGTCGCGAATCTAATTCCCTTTTCGGATGAATACAGGGTAATTTTCGCGGACGGGTCGGAACATTTCATTCGGTCAAGAACCCTGCCGTTCATCGATAATGACGGTCATCGTAAAATGATCGGAGCCAATTGGGATGTTACTGCCGACCTGGCCCTCCAACGAGATCTAGTCTACGCAAAGAAACTCGCGGAAGCCAGGAACCTCGAGCTCGAATCCGCCAAGAAGCATATTGAGTATGTTGCGCTGCATGATCCTCTAACTGGCTTGCCCAATCGTAGGTATCTGGAGGAAAGGATCGTCAGCATCGAAGCCGACTGCAGGGCAACCGGTGGCGGTGCTGCCGTACTTCATTTTGATCTCGACCGCTTCAAACAGGTCAACGATACCTACGGACACCACACCGGCGACAGCTTACTTCAACACACCGCAAGGGTGTTAAAGGAAAACGTTCGAAACGACGAGTTCGTTGGCCGCCTTGGAGGTGACGAGTTCGTAGCGATCGTCAGATTTGACGGATCGATGGAGCCGCTTCAATCAATGGCGGCAGGCATCATCGAAGCGCTGCGCAAGCCGGTGGCTATAGATGAAATCGAGTGCCGCTCCGGTACGAGCATCGGCATCGCCTGCGAAATCGGCCATGACGTCGACGTGCGCCGTCTTCTGGTCAATGCGGATATTGCCCTTTACAAGGCAAAAGAACATGGCCGGAACCGCTTCGATTTCTTTTCAGACGAATCGCGCAATCGGGTTATCGCGGCAAAGCATATTTCCGACGAAATCTGGGCCGGGCTTGAGCGCGATGAATTTATTCCGGTTTATCAGCCGCAGTTCGATGCGATGACGCTCGATATTGTCGGCGTCGAAGCGCTCGTCCGTTGGCAGCATCCAACACGCGGCCTTCTCGTGCCTGGCGACTTCCTCAAGGTCGCCGAAGAGATGAATATCGTCGGCGATATCGACCACGTCATCTTTCGCAAGGCCATGGCAGATACGGAGGTCTGGGCGGTCCAGGGGGCCTTTATACCAAAATGCTCAGTCAACGTATCTGCTCGACGCTTGCAAGATCCGAAACTCAGGACACTGCTTGATATTGAGCCAGAGATGGCTGGCAGGTTCTCCTTCGAGCTTCTCGAATCCATTTTCTTAGATGAATTGGACAGGCAGATGGAGGATAATCTTGCCTATATTCGCAGACTTGGCATTTCCGTGGAAGTGGATGATTTCGGTTCCGCACATGCCTCAATCATGAGCCTCTTACATCTTCGACCCAATACCTTAAAAATCGATCGTCGGCTCATCCGTTCGATAGACACCTCGGCGGAACAACGGGAACTGATTGGCTCCATTATCGGTATGGGCCATTCCCTCGGTATTAGGGTGACGGCGGAGGGCGTGGAAACGACTTCTCACGCAGACATACTTCGAGACCTGGGTTGCGATATTCTTCAGGGGTTTGGGTTGGCTAAGCCCATGTTTTGCTCGGGCCTCATCGATTTCGTAAAGCGAAGGGCAGACAAGGCACCTTGCTAACGCGGGTCCGGCCCGATCGTCAATAGCTCAATGGGCTGCACAGTCCCCGTACGGCATGCCGTCCTATAAATCCCAACCTGAGTGTCCAGAGGTAGATTGCCCGCGCCTCAAGAGCTCCAGCTCCGCCCTTTCAACCCGGGCCAGGCGGAGGATGGAAAGTTGACCTGCGGCGCCAATGGCGATGCTAAGCCTGGCGTCTGTCAATTCTCATGCCGGATGCACGGGTGCTATAACGCGTACGATTTAAGGGCACGTCAGATCGGTGCGCCGAAAACGGAAAGCAATTCATCAATGGTTTGCTGCATGCCGCCGGTGAGTTGCCGGCCTTTTTGCCAGAACACCACATAATGATATACGGCGCCCGGTTCAAAGGGCCGGAACTCCAGTTCGAACTGCTTATATTCCCGGGCAATCAAGCTATTGATGATCGAAACTCCGATGCCGGCAGCGACGAACCCGACATCATGGCCGTTCGCATCATATTCAACGGCCAGATCCGGCTCCACGCCGCTATACCGCAACGCATTAATATTCATCTGATGGGCTGCAAACTGAGGCTCTATGTCCACCAAAGCCTCACCGGCAATATCTTCTGGCGCAATAATCTCTTTAGTAGCCAGGCGATGTCCCGCCTGAAACAGGCAGACGTTTCTGGCGGTGGCCGCCGGTACCCATTCGAAAGCGCGCTCGTCGAGGGGCAGACGCGAAATTCCCAGATCCGCCCATCGAGAATTCTGAGATCGACCGCATCGATCTTCATTACCGCTAACCCTGCACTACCTTTTCGGCTTCCATCTCGGCAATATCCTGAAAGCGATCGGCGATACGCGCGTGGGGGCGACCACCATCGGCAGCGCCGATCGCCACGATGATTTCGTCCGGGCCAGGCGCGTCGGGGACCACGAAATTTGCGGTCAGGAAGTGCGAGCGTTTGCCGCTCTCGCTCTTGTGCATCATTGGCAGCGATAGAAGCGCACCCGGACCATTGCGGGTATTCGCGAATTCCAGGTAGTTGGTGCCGCCGATCGCGTCGCGAAACGGGTTGCCGAACCGCAGCGTATGGATCATCGCGGAGGCATGCTCGATTTCGCCGTTTACGCCCGTTGCCGCAGCCTTACCACAGGCTTCGATCTTGTTCGCATCGATGTGGAGCAATAGACGGCGCGTCATCTCGTGGCTGAGGTCGGCGACGATGCGAATGATCTCCGGTCGCAAATTCTCAACAAACCCACGGCCGGCCCAGGGGTTCTCAATTACGGCCGCGACTACTATCATCGTCAGCGGGCGCGGAGCCACCCTGCCACCTTCGACCAATGTCTCTTCGATGAACGTCGATATTTTCCTGATGCCAAGTGTCATGTGCAGCGCCGATGCTAATGTTGAAGCTCGCTCCAGCCTAGCTTTTGGAGAATGCGCGTCTTCCTTCAATCTGAGGAAACGTCCAGCGTCGGTTTCCTCTGAAGCAGAGTAGACTTGTTGACAGAGGTGGCGCATGCTGCTTGATAATCATCAAGGTCGAGGCATGGATCATAAGTCTCAGATATTGGCGCTCCGTGACGTCGCAAGCCAGATCAACAGCGGCGGCGACCTGCAGACCGTACTGCAGCATCTGATCTCGGCAGCCTGCCGCCATGCCCATTGGTCGCTCGGCTCGATCATGGGGATCGATGCGGCGCATGGCTATGCCTATGTCATCGTCCGTTATGACCCGACGCTGATCGAGCGGCAGCTGCCGGACAGGTGGGAGCTGGCGACCAGCCCGTCGTTGATCGCCCTGCAGCGCAACGAGCCCATCTATATTCGCGACGCCCGTGAGTCCGTCGAATTTCCCGGCTACCGCAAGGAAGCCTTCCAACGCGACTACCGCACCGTCCTCGTCATGCCGATGAACTGCAAGGACGCCGAGGGCCGGCCGATGGTGCTGAGCGTCATCTCGCGTCAGATTACCGAAGTCTCCGAAGACGACCTCGCCTTTCTTGGCGCGATTATCCATATGGGCGCCATCGCCGTCGAGCGCGAACACCGGCTGGAGGCCGAGAAGCGCGCGGCGCAGCGGCTCGAGCGGGCGCTGCAGGCACATACCTCGCTGCTCGAACATGTGCTTAGTGACGGTGCCGTCGCGCCGCTTTCGGCGATGGTCGGCATGATGCTGCCCAACCCGACCGTCGTCGTCGATTTCACGGCTAACCAGGTGATCGCAGGACGTCCGCCGAATGCGCTCTACGACGAGGCCTCCTGGCAGGCGGCGGCGGCCACCACGCTTGCCCGTCCCTTGATGAAGGCGGCGCGCGAGGCGATCGATCGCGGCACGACCGACGCCGCCAGTCTGTTTCTCGATGACGGTGCGCAGCGTTTCAAGATTTCGGCTCGTATCGAGCCGCTGACCGTCGATAACCAGCTGGTCGGCGCATTGATCATCTTCCCGACCTCGCGCGAATTCAGCGACCTCGATCTGTTGATGCTCGACAGCGCCAAGTTCGCGCTCAGCGTCCAGATGATGCGCAGCTTCATCCGCTTCCGCTTCGAAACCCGCACCCAGACCGAACTATTCTTCGAGATCGTCGAGGCACGCTGGCGCAATGCCGGCGATGTCGCCCAGCGCGCTCAGCGGCTGGGGCTGAATTTCTCGCAGCCACAGCAGATGATCGTCGTCGATTTTCCCGACAAGACGAAAGCCTTCGGCGGTGCCTCCGTCGATGTCGAGCATACGCTTGCCCGTATCATGCAGCAGGCCTCGCTGCAGGCAAACCTGATCGCCATCGATGGCGGCGTCGTCTGCCTCGTGCCCCATGACGCAAGCAAGCTGCAGGAGCGGACGGTAAAGCTGACACGGCGGATCGCCGAAGAGCTCGGCCGCTATTTCGACGAACCGCCTGTTGTCGTTGCGGGCAATCGCTGTACGACGCTATCCGATTATCCGGCCGCGTGGCAACGTTGCAGCCGGATGATCCGCATCGGCCGTTCCTTCGGCTTGACGGGCGCTGTTTCCGCACAGGATTTCGGGCCGCTGCCGATGCTGGTTGCGGCGTCCGAGGCAGGCGACGTGCGCAGCTTCGTTCAGGAAAGCGTCGGCGCCATTGCCGAGCATGACCGCGAAAACGGTACGCCTTATCTGGAAACACTCTCCACCTACTTGCAGGAGGGCTGCCGCAGCCAAGCCTGCGCCGATACGATGGGCCTGCATGTGACGACCCTACGCTATCGTCTGTCGCGCATCCAGGAGCTCTTCGGTGTCGATGTCGAGACGCCCGAGAAGCGCTTCGCCGTCGAGCTCGCCATCCGCCTGCACGGCGTCATCGACAATCGCGTCAGCGCCGAAAAATAACCTTCGCCAACCGGGATCCGTGGTCTTGCAGCGCATGCTGCTGGCCGTTTTTCGTCTCCTACGGATCACAGCAGAAGTTCTCCGCTCACTCCATCGAAGCCAAGGAAGAACGGCCGCACCGGCAACGATAGCCTCTCCTCATCAAGCACGAGGAGGCACGAAAGCATGGCGGAGACAGCGGCAAAGGCGGATGCGCCGATCGACCCGATCGCACTGCGCCGGGCATTTGGAACCTTCGTGACGGGCGTCACCGTCATCACCACCCGTGACGATGATGGCACGCCGCGCGGCATGACCGCGAACTCCTTCACCTCCGTCTCCCTCGACCCGCCGCTGCTGCTGGTCTGCATCGCAAAGTCGGCTTCCAGCTATCAGGCTTTCACCAGCGCCGGCTGCTTCGCGGTCAATATCCTCCACGAGGGACAGGTCGATGTATCCGCGACCTTTGCCTCCAAATCGCCGGACAAGTTCCAATCCGTCACACACGATCATATCCATACCGGCGCACCTGTCTTGACCGACAGCCTCACCTGGTTCGATTGCACGACCTGCAATACCGTCGATGCCGGTGATCATGCGGTTCTGATCGGCGAAGTCCGCGCTTTTGGCACCAGCCCGACGGCGCCGCTCGGCTTCTGCCGCGGCCGTTATGCCAGCGTCAAGGATCCGCTGCCATCAGGCTGGCTCGCATCGCATGGCATGATCATCGGCTATCTCATCGAAGCCGGCGATGGCCTGCTATTGCGCTCGGATGGCAAGAGTGGTTGGGTGCTTCCCTCGGCGCGCCGCCGCAAGGCCGACAGCCAACTCGTCGTCGAAGGCGGCGATGCACTGCGGCTGATGCCGGAGGAGACCTTCCTCTATTCCGTCTTCGACGTGGCCGATAGCGATCCCGGCTATCTCGTCTATCGTGCCCGGCTGGCGGGTGAGGGGGCGAGCGTCAACCTGCCTGCCGACCTCCGCTTCTTTGCCATCGATGCTCTGCCCTACGAGACGATCGTCAGCCACGAACTGCGCTCCATGCTGCGCCGCTATGTGCGCGAGCGGCAGGCCGGCCGGTTCGGCATCTACATGGATTCAGACGACGGCGGCCGCGTCGCGATGATCGACGGCGAAGCCCGTGCCTGGATCCACGCCTCCCAAGACCAAGGACAGTGATATGAAGACGACAGTGAGCTCCATCGAAGGTTCGCGACAGGGCCTGTTCATCAATGGCGAATTCGTGGCGCCGAAGAACGGCAACTATATCGCCAGCTACGACCCGACCACCGGCGAGCGCTGGTACGATCTGGCCGAAGCCGATGCCGATGATGTCGCGGCGGCTGTCGCGGCCGCAAATGCCACCTTCCGCAATCCGGCCTGGCGGCGCATGACGCAGACTGACCGCGGTGCGCTGGTGCGCAAGCTCGCAGAACTCGTCCGCGCCAATGCCGATACGCTTGCCGAAATCGAAACGCGCGACAACGGCAAGCTGCTCAAGGAGACCCGGGCGCAGATGCGCTCGATGCCGGATAGCTACCACTACTTCGCCGGCATGGCCGACAAGCTGCAGGGCGATACCATTCCGATCAACCGGATGGACACGCTGAACATCAACCTGCGTGAACCGCTCGGCGTCGTCGGCATGATCACGCCCTGGAATTCGCCGCTGATGCTTCTGACCGGCACGCTGGCGCCATGCCTGGCGATCGGCAACACCGTCGTCATCAAGCCTTCGGAACATGCGACCGCCTCGACGCTTGCGCTGGCAGAACTCATCCATGAAGCCGGCTTCCCGGCAGGCGTCGTCAACGTTGTGACGGGCACCGGCAAGAGCGTCGGCGAGGCGCTGACCCGTCATCCTGGCGTCGCCAAATATGTCTTCACCGGCAGCACTGCGACCGGCCGCCGTATCGCCGGCAATGCGGCCCAGAACCTCGTGCCCTGCTCGATGGAGCTCGGCGGAAAGTCGCCGCATGTGGTCTTCGGCGATGTCGAGATCGAGCATGCGGTCAACGGCGTCGTCTCCGGCGTCTTCGCCGCTGCCGGGCAGACCTGCGTTGCCGGTTCGCGCTGCTTCGTCGAAGCCAGCATCTACGACAAGTTCATCGATGCGCTGATCGCCCGCACCGCCCGCATCCGCGTCGGTCTGCCGACGGTCGAGGATACCGATATCGGCCCGCTCGCGCTCGCCGACCAGCTTTCCAAGGTCGAGGGTTATGTGGCCTCGGGGGTCAAGGAAGGCGCCAAGGTCGCGGCCGGTGGACGCCGGCCGCAGAAGGAAGGCCTTTCGAGCGGCGGCTGGTACTACGAGCCGACTGTCATGGTCGATGCGCAGAACGACATGGGCTTCATGCGCGACGAGATCTTCGGCCCGGTGGTCGGTGTCATGCCGTTCCGCGACGAGGCGGAAATGATCGCGCTTGCCAATGACAGCCATTACGGCCTCGCCTCCGGCATCTGGACCAAGGACATCGATCGGGCGCTTCGCTTCGCCAACCAGATCGAAGCCGGCACTGTGTGGATCAATACCTACCGGTCCGCCTCCTTCATGTCCGCCAATGGCGGCTTCAAGGAAAGCGGTTACGGCCGGCGTGGCGGCTTCGAGGTGATGCATGAATTCTCACGCCTGAAGAACGTCATCATCGATTATTCCGGGGCGATGCAGGACCCCTTCGTCATCCGTCTGAAGTGACGGCTCAAAGAAAATAGAGCCCGAAAGGGAGGCTAGCAGATGAAATTCGCAGTATCGCTGACCATGGAACGCTTCTCGCCCGACATTCCGATGTTAACGGCCAAGAACAATCTCCTGCAATTGGCACGGATGGCCGACGAGGGCGGTTTCGAGGCTCTATGGACCGCTGAGCACCACACGATCGAATGCACGATCTCTCCCAATCCGTTCCAGACGCTGGTCTGGCTGGCGCAGCATACGCAGCAGATCCGTCTGGGCACCTCGACGCTGGTCGCGCCTTACTGGAGCCCGATCCGGCTCGCCGGTGAATCCGCGCTCTGCGATCATCTGACCAATGGTCGTCTGGAATTCGGCATCGCCCGCGGCTCCTACCAGTACGAGTTCGACCGGATGGCTGGCGGCATGCCGCAGCAGGAAGGCGTCGCCTATATGAAGGAGATCGTCCCAGCGGTGAAGAAGCTCTGGGCCGGTGACTACGCCCATGACGGGCACTACTGGAAGTTCCCGACCGCCACGTCGGTGCCCAAGCCGCTGCAGCAGCCGCATCCGCCGATCTGGGTCGCGGCCCGCGATCCCGGCTCTTTCGACTGGGCGATCGCCAATGGCGCCAGCATCCTCTCCACGCCGCTTTCGCAGCCGCCAGCCGAGATCCAGGTTCTGGCTGACAAGTTTAACAAGGCGGTTGCCGATCATCCCGAGGTTCCGCGCCCGCGCTTCATGATGCAGCGCCGCACCTGCATCTACGACAAGGCCGACGGCTGGGAACTGGCGGTCAAGCACAGCATGGATTACGGGCGTGCCTTCGAAAACCTGATGCAGAATATTGGCAATGTCCGCGAAGGCTTCCCGGAAGCGGTGCCCTATGAAGCGGTCAAGGGCAAGGACAACTACAATCCGGACAATATCCGTAAGAACCTGATGTTCGGCACGCCCGATGAGGCGATCGAGAAGCTGCTGGTCTATGAAGAAGCCGGTGTCGATCAATACTGCCTCGGCCTGACCTTCAACCTGCCCTTCGAGCTGCAGAAGCGGACGATCGAGCTGTTCGTCAAGGAAATCATGCCCTTCTTCGCCGCGCGCGAAAAGGACAAGCAGCGCAAGGCGGCGGCAGGCTGACATGGCAGAGGTACGGCGCCATACCGTCGGAGACGTGACGCTCAACTACCGGATCGACGGTAGCGGCGATCCGCTTGTCTGCATCCACGGCGTCGGCTCCTATCTGGAGGCGTGGTCGGGTGTGGTCGAGCGCCTGAAGGACAGCTTCACGATTCTGACCTTCGACCTGCGTGGCCACGGCCAATCGAGCCGGGTGAAGGGCCGCTATGAGATCGACGATTTCGTCAACGAGGCGCTGGCGCTCGCCGACAAGGCAGGCTTCTCGAGCTTCAATCTCGCCGGCTTCTCGCTCGGCGGGTTGATCGCCCAGCGCCTGGCGCTCACCCATCTGGACCGGCTGCGCAAGCTCGTGCTGTTATCGACAGTGGCCGGCCGGACGCCGGAAGAGCGGATACGGGTTTTGGAGCGCCTCGCGGCGCTGCGGGCCGGCACTCCTGCTGATCATCACAATGCCTCGCTATCGCGCTGGCTGACTGAAAAATTCCAGGCCGCGAACCCGGAGGTTATCGCAATGCTTCGCCAGCGCGATGCCGAGAACGATCCGGAATGCTATGCGGCGGCCTACCGCGTGCTCGCCGAGACCGACTTCGGCGGCTTCCTCGACCAGATCCGCTGCCCAACGCTGATCGCGACGGGGGAAGACGATGCCGGATCCAATCCGCGCATGGCCCACTACATGCACGAGCGTATCCCGGGCTCGACGCTGTCGATCCTGCCGGGGCTGCGTCACTCAATCCTGATCGAGGCGCCGGAAACGGTGGCGAACCTGATGCGCGGCTTCCTGGCCGCCAAGGAGACGAACCATGGATGAGGCGCTCAGAAAAAGCGGCGAGGCCGTTCGCCGCAAGGTGCTCGGCGACGACTATGTCGACCGCGCCATCAACGGCGCCGACAGCTTCTCGGCACCGTTCCAGGACGTGCTCAACGAATATTGCTGGGGGACAGCCTGGACCGACGAAGGGCTCGATCTCAAGCAGCGCAGTCTCCTCAACCTCGGCATGCTGGCGGCGCTGAACCGCATGCATGAATTCGGCATCCATTTTCGCGGCGCGATCCGCAACGGCCTGACCGATGACGAACTGAGGGCAGCACTCGTACAGATCGCGGTTTATTGCGGCATTCCGGCTGGTGTTGAGGCATTCCGGGTCGCGCGCTCCATTCGCGACGAGATGCGCCAGAAAGGAGAGCTCTGACTTCCATCGATTCAAGGAAGCGACCGGCCTGCGGTTGCTTTAAATCGCCGGAAGACCGAGAGGTCACTCCGCCCCAAGATTGCTTCATGGTGCAGGATGATCCTGCACCCCAACCAAGAATGACAAAAAAGGGAACCATCGCATGAACAGACTGGCCAAGATTTCCGCAGCGGCAGCATCGCTCGCCGTTGCCTTTGCCGCCCTCCCGGCCAATGCCGGTGCCGTCCTCGATCACGTCATGGCGGCCAAGGACCTCAAGGTTGCGACTGACGCCAACTGGGCGCCGCAATCATTCATGAACGAGAAGAACGAACTCGACGGCTTCGACGTTGACGTCGCCAAGGATATCGGCAAGCGTCTCGGCGTGAAGGTCGAGTTCGTCACCCCGGGCTGGGACATCATCACTGCCGGCAACTGGGCGGGCCGCTGGGACATGCATGTCGGCTCGATGACGCCGACCAAGAAGCGCGCCGAGATCTTCGATTTCCCGGCCGTCTATTATTATACCCCGGCAGCCGTTGCCGTTCACAAGGACAGCAAGGCGACCAAGCTTTCCGATCTTGACGGCAAGGTGGTCGGCACGACGGCAACCTCGACCTTCGAAGCCTATGCCAAGGGCGACCTGACGCTCGATGCCGCCGGCGCGCCTCCCTTCAAATATGAGTTCAAGCCGAAGGACGTGAAGTCCTACGCGAATTCAACCACCGCCTTCGACGACCTGCGTCTCGGTGATGGCACCCGTCTTGATGCCGTCGTCTCGTCGCTGCCGAGCATTCTCGACGCGGTAAAAGCCGGCTACCCGATCAAGCAGATCGGCGACCCGGTCTTTTACGAGCCGCTCGCGGTGGCGATCGAACATGGCGACAAGGAGTTCAACGACAAGATCGCTGAAGCCGTGAAGGGCATGCAGGCCGATGGCACACTGAGCAAGCTCTCCGTGAAGTGGTATGGCGTAGACTATACGGTCGTAAAGTAACCACCGCCAGAAGCGGACGGTCCGGGCAACCGGACTGTCGATTTGCCGCAAGGGACAAGAGATGCTTTATCCCGATACCGTCGAGTCTGAAGTGCTCGTCCATAAGCCGTGGTTCATCGCGACGATGTTTGCGGTCGTGCTGGCTTTCTTCCTGATGTTCAACCTGACCGGCACGGCGATGGGCGAATTGATGCGCCCCGTGATCGGCGATCCTTATGCCAGCGGGCTGTATGGACGTTTCGCGATCGCCTTCGTCATCGCCGTCATGTTCGTGCTCAATGTCGTGCTGATCGGCTTTGCGCCGCTCAGGGTGCAGATCGCAGTCGTCTGGGTGGAACTGCTGCTCTTGTTCCTCGCCTTCTTCGCGACGTTTCATCTGAGCCTGCCGTTCATCGTCGAAAAGCTGCCCTTCATGATTACCCAGGGCCTGGTGACGACGATCTATGTGTCCGCCGTTTCGATCGTCATCGCCTCGGCGATTGCCATTCTCGGCGCCGTCGCCAAACTGTCGACCAACGGCTTCGCCTATGCGATCGCCAGCTTCTACACCTCGTTCTTCCGCGGTCTGCCGCTCCTCATGCAGGTCTATCTGATCTATCTCGGCCTGCCACAGCTCGGCTTCGTCATCGATGCGGTGCCGGCCGGCATCCTCGCTCTGTCGCTCTGCTACGGCGCCTATATGACGGAGATCTTCCGCTCGGGCATCCAGAGCATCGATCGCGGCCAGTGGGAAGCTTCGCGTTCTATAGGCTTCGGCTTCGGCATCACCATGCGCAAGATCATCCTGCCGCAGGCGCTGCCCGTCATCATCCCGCCGACCGGCAACCAGTTCATCTCCATGCTGAAGGACAGCTCGCTGGTCTCTGTCATCGGCGTCTGGGAGCTGATGTTTCTTGCCCGCACGCTCGGACAGAAGACCTTCCAACATATGGAAATGCTGATCTCGGCCGCCATGCTCTATTGGATCATGTCGATCTGCCTGGAGCTCATCCAATCCCGCATCGAGCGTCATTACGCCAGGAGCAAAGTCCGATGAACGGCGACAAGATTATCGAAGCGAAAAACGTTTCCAAGTGGTACGGCGCCTTCCAGGTGCTGAAGGATATCAACCTGACGGTCAGCAAGGGCGAGCGCATCGTCGTCTGCGGCCCTTCGGGCTCCGGCAAGTCGACGCTGATCCGTTGCTTCAACCGGCTGGAAGCGCATCAGGAAGGCGAGATTTCAGTCAACGGCATCACGCTGCACAACAGGATGCGCAATGTCGGCGAGGTCCGCAAGAATGTCGGGATGGTGTTCCAGCACTTCAATCTCTTCCCGCACATGACGGTGCTGATGAACTGCATGATCGGACCGATGTGGATCAAGGGCGTGCCGGAGGCGGAAGCCAAGAAGACGGCGCTGAAATTCCTGGAGCGCGTGCGCATTCCCGAACAGGCCAACAAATACCCGATCCAGCTCTCGGGTGGCCAGCAGCAGCGCGTCGCCATCGCCCGCTCGCTCTGCATGCAGCCGGCGGTTATGCTCTTCGACGAGCCGACCTCGGCGCTCGATCCGGAAATGGTCTCGGAAGTGCTGGAAACGATGACCGGGCTTGCCAAGGACGGCATGACGATGGTCTGTGTGACCCATGAAATGGGCTTCGCCCGCGCCGTTGCCGACCGGGTAATCTTCATGAATTCAGGCCAGATCGTTGAAGAGGGCAAGCCTGACGCCTTCTTCACGAACCCGCAGCACGAGCGGACTAAGCTGTTTCTCAGCCAGATTTTGAGCCACCACTGACTGAGCGGCCGAAGCGGACGTTTTCTAGGCGCTCAGCCAGGGAAAAGTTGGCGAGTGGAACTCATATGCGAGCGCTGAATATTCCAGCGCGACCGGCGCCGGCTAGCGCTTGACTTCAACACACCGAATAGAGAAGCTCCATAAATACCTCTTATGCCGCACTTTTAGCTAGCCGTAGCGCAAATTAAAATTAGCCGGACGTATTCTTTAAATTCGCCGAGAACTCGGTTAATGATAGCCGATGACAGACTCGCCGCCACCGAAAAAGCTGTTTGTGTCGAGTTTCAGCTCGATTTGCGCCATTTTTTCATTTCGCCTTGTACCAACTGATTGCATTTATGGTGTTGATCGAAAACATTTTCTTGCACTGTGGACGGATCCGTCCGAAATGAAAAAGTGGGTCAAGTTCGCGCGATAATCAACACAGATCCACAGGTTGCACGAAAGCAGGATGGAATGCGACAAAAATGTTGCATCAAAATTTAGAAGCCATACTAGGCGTGGTGACGGACTAACAATTTTGGATCCCATCTGAAGAGCAAAGCAAGGCTCACTTTTGCAGGTTGGCAATGAATGGCGAAGTCTTTCGGGGTTATCAATAGGAGCGCTTGAAGCCATTCGTGCCAGGTGGACGCATGCGCTTTCCGCGCCGAAACGGCCGAACGAGAAATTCGGTCAGATTCTGCGGCTCGCGGATGTTGGGCAGGCCGACATCGGGCCATTCCGCAGGTCTCGGATAATAGGCCGTCCCGAACAGAATGTCCCATATCGCCGAGCCGCTGCCGAAATTCCTGTTGAAATGCTGCTGTTCGATGGAATGGTGAATGCGGTGAAAGCGGTTGTCGGGAAAGACGTAGCGGACCCAGCCCAGGTTCAGACGCGTCGAGCTATGTTCGAAATAGCCTTGCCAGCGAACGAAGAACACCCAGATCCAGGGAACATAGTCCTGCCTGAAATCGAAGAGCAGCGAAACGGGAACGATCAGGAACGGAATCCTGAAGATCTCCTCGCTGAAATGGTGGTTGCTGTTGAAGGCGCTCATCTCCTCGAGCGAATGATGTTCCGCGTGGAAGCGCCAGAAGAATCTGCTGCTATGCTGCAGCCTGTGGAACCAATAGTAGAAGAACTCGCTGACCTGCAGGACGAGGAAGGACGCAGCTATGGCGCCTAAAAGGTGCAGCAGCCAGACGTTCGAAAATTTCGAGAGGAACGTCAGATCGATCTTGAATAGCGGTTTGATGCCGATATAGGCCCAAAGCCAATAGAAGAGCGTCAGGCTTGCCTTCGTGATGAGGATGTTCGTCACGCAGAAGACGGCGCCGCGAAGCTTCGATATGTAGGTATAGCGAGACTTCGGAAAGAAGATCTCCGCCGCCAGCAGCAGGATCGCGACCGGAATGACGCGATCAGTGTACTCCTCCATGAAGTTCAGCGATTGAAGCAAATTTTCCATTGTCAATTTGCTGTCCACGGAACGAGGGAAGGGGCACCACCATCCTCCTTTATCCGAGGAAAGTTGGCGCTTCAACTTGATGATTAAAAACTGGTTAAAGCCATGCGTTAACGGGCAAGAATGGCCTACCCGATGACAACGATCGCAGCGTAAGACAATCAGCCTATCCACGGGATCTCAATGCGGCGATCAGTGGCAGCCGGGCCGCTGCGAATGCCGGAAGGGCGCCGCCGAGGAGCCCGATTGCAAGGCCGAGCAAGCCGCCGGCCAGCATGACATCGATGGTCACGGTCAGCTGAAAGGCCATGCTGGCCTCATTGGCCCCTATGGTGCTGGCGTACCAGCCGTCGAAGAGAAGCCTTGATGCGGCGACGCCGATACCTGCTCCGCATGCGGCCAACGCGGCCGCTTCGAACCAGGTTGCCAGAAAGGTGGACAGCCGGCTGAAGCCGAGTGCCCGCAAGGTCGCGATCTCGACCCTTCTGTCCGAGATGGAACTCATCATCGTGTTGAGCGCACCGGCCGTCGCGCCTGCGGCCATCAACAGCGCGATCGGCCATCCGAACAAACGGATGAGATCGGCTGTATGTCCTGCCTGTGCCGCATAAAGTTCGGCCTCGGATACGGCCTTCAGCGACGTTTCGGTTATCGTCGCCAGCTTGCCGTTCAATCTGGCGAGGGAGGATGGATCGGCTAGCCGCAATCGCAGGCTTTGCACCTCCCCCTGCCGGTCGAAGGCGGCGCGCACCGCGTCGATGTCGCCCCAGATTTCCGACTCGAACGCGCCGCCATTAGCTGCAAAATGCCCGACCACCGTCCAGTCGACGGTGCCCAACCGCACCTTGGCGCCGATGCCGACGCCTGGATAATCGCGGACGATGCCTGCGCCGACGACGATCTCCCTGGCGCCGGGCGCAAACAGCCTCCCTTGCGAAAGGATAATGCCCTGCCGGATCGAGAAGCCGCTGCCGTCCATACCGCGCAAGGCAAGGGTCCTTGAAGTTCCGTTGCTTGCGATCGGAAGATCGACCGGGACCACCAGTTCGCGGGATGCAAGAAGGCCTCCGCCCGCATCACGAAGGACGCCGACATCATCCCTCCTGGCCCTGAGGTTACGGATCGCATCGGCGGAAATATCGGAGCCGGTCTCCTGGTTCGTGCCGCCGCCGAGCACCACGGCCACGAGCGGCGAGCCCGCGCCGGCCAAGGCCTTCTCGAAGCCGCTCGCCATCGCGAGGAAGCCTGTAAGGACCATGACGACGAGCGATACCGACAGCGCCATGGAGAGCGAGATCGCCAGGCGCCGTTTCATGCTGCCGAGAGCGGTCCTTGTCGCGACGATTATTTGCCTGATTTGGATGGACATGCCGGTTACCTCGTTCGAAAAGCTTTCATGATGGGAGTTCGCATGGCGCTGACGGCAGGCGCGATGCCGGTCGCAAGGCCAAGGGCAAGCACGATCGCTGCTGCGCGCATCAGGACGGCCGGTGAGAAGACGAGCCCGAGCGACGGGCCGGCAAGCATCGTCCCCACCTTCGCCAGGGCCAGACCGATGGCTCCGCCGACGACGAAAATGAACAATGTCTCGCCGAGAACGAGGGTCAGGATCATCATGCGCGAAATGCCCAGCGTTTTCAGCACGGCGATCTCGAACGTCCGTTCGCGCACGGCAAAGATCATGGTGTTGATGACGACCATCAGCAGCGTGACGAAGGCAGCATCTGTGACCAGGTCGACGATGAGGCCGATATCGGCATATTGGCGCAGGAAGGCTTCGAGAAACTGCTTTTCGGATTGCGTGCGCGTGGGCGCGGCCGAGTTGGCGAAAAGCGCGTCGATATGAGCTGCCAGCGCTCCCGGTGAGACGCCTTCGCGCGGCCGGACGATGAACGCATCGACCGTGTCCTTGTCCTTTGCGCGCGCGGCATCGACGTAATCGTAGCGGGCGATGGTGAAGTAGGTGTCCGTGCTGGCGCTTTCGCCTTCGAAAATTCCGGCGATCTCGAAGCGCCAGTCGCGGCTGCCGTCCTGTCTCGCCATCTGGAAGGCGGTGACGGTGATAGGCTCTCCAACCGACCAGCCTTCGGCTTCGGCCAGTGCTTTGCCGACCAGCACCCGGTCACGGCCCTGATCGATCGCCGCAAGCAGATCCGGAGTAAGGCCGAATTCACCGCCGTTGGTTTGCATCAGCAGCGCCGGATCGACGGCGCTGATGGGAACGACATTTTTTTCGACATCGACGAAACCGCGCAGGCGCGCCATGTAGCCGACCGCAGCGACATCGGGGTAGGCTGCGATGCGGGCGCGGTGCGCCATGGGCAACGTCTGTCCGCGCCCGCCTGCACTCATCACGCCGAGAATAGTGTCGCTGGCGGCCGACGTGCCCTGCGAGCCGGCAAGAAAACTGGCGGTCAGCCCATGGATGAGAAAGGCAACGGCGATGCAGACAATAAGGAGAACCGTGCGCAGCGGCTTTCGCCAGGCGTTCTCTCGGGCAAGGTCGAGGAAGGTCATCACGCCGCCTTTTCCGCTTCGATGAACTGTCCCTTGTCGAGATGCAGCGTCCGCCTGGCCGAACCCGCGGCCCGTGGGTCGTGCGTCACCATGACAATGGTCTTTCCCAATTCGCGGTTGAGGAAGGCGAGCATCCGCAGCACATCGTCGGCGGCTGCCCGGTCGAGATCGCCGGTCGGCTCGTCGCAAAGCAGCAGACCAGGATCGGAGACGATGGCGCGGGCAATCCCGACGCGCTGCTGCTGTCCGCCGGACATGGACGAAGGATATTGCTTTTCCCGGCCGGCAAGCCCGACCAGATCGAGAACCTTGCCGACCCGTTCACGCCGCTCTTTTCTGGTGAGAGGTTTCAGGAGAAGCGGCAGCTCGACATTCTCGGCCGCCGTCAGCATCGGCAGGAGATTGTAGAACTGGAAGACGATGCCGATATGGTGCGCCCGCCAGGACGAGAGCGCCCGCTCCCCCATCCAGTCGAGCCGATGGTCGCCGATGCCGATACTTCCGGCATCCGGCCGGTCGATGCCGGCCAGCATGTTGAGCAGCGTCGATTTCCCCGATCCGGACGGCCCCATGATCGCGACGAAATCGCCTTGCGGAATGGCAAGATCCAGGCTTGAGAAGATAGGTATATCCTCCTTGCCGATACGATAGGTCTTCTGCACTTGCCTGAGGTCGATATAGGCGGCATGAGTCATGGCTTGCTGTCCCTGTTCTGGCTGATCGTGTCTGGAAGGGAGATGCGGATGCGCGCGGCCATGTTCGGCCGGATGCCCTCCGGCGGATCGATGAGGGCAAGGCGGACCGTAATCGTGCTTTTTTCGATGGAAGCAGTGGGCGCGATCCGCACGACTTCGATTGCAAAGGCGCGATCCGGAAATCCGTCGAGCACGGCTTCGCCTCGCAAGCCCGGTCTCAGCGATGCGATGTTGGTCTCCGCCACATCGGCGTCGATTGCCATGCTGGCCGTATCGGTGATTGTAAGCAGGCTCTGGTTTTCGCGCACGCTGTCGGCGCGGGCAAGCACGGTGTCGCCGACATGAGCATTGAGCCGCGTCACCGTGCCGGCAAAAGGCGCGCGGATCGTCAGTTCCGCCAGCGGCTCCTCGGCAGAGCGGATGCCGAGGTCGGCTGTAGCGACATCCTGCCGGGCCTGCATCACGGCATTGGAGGCGCGTGCAAAGGCTGTCTGCGATTCTTCCAGCTGCTGCCTTGAAGCTGCGTGGCGGCCGGCGAGGCTTTCAAGGCGATCCAGCGACGCCCGCGCCTGCGTGAGATCGATGTCGCGAGCCGCAAGCGCCAGTTTCGCGGCCGATCTTGCGGCTTCGGCCTTTTCGAGCGCAATATGGGCGACGGCGTCATCCAGCGTGACCAAAACTTGGCCGGCTACAACGCGGTCGCCCAATTCGACCGCGACGCCGGTGATCCTGGCCTCGTACCTGGAAAATACCGTCGTGGTTCGTGGCGCAACGACTGTGCCGGCACCGGTTATCTCACCGATTGCCGAACCCTGCCGGCTTGGAGTGCTTTGCCTATAATCCTTTTTGTCTGCCCTTTCTGCCGGTCGGAAAGCTTCCGTTGCGCGCGGGCCGTTTTGCGAAGCCGGTATCGCAGAGCCCGGCGTCTCCCACGGATGGAGTATACCGGGCCGATAGAAGATGATGGTCAGGGCTGCTGCTGCAAGCGCCGTCAAGGTCAGAGGAAGGAGCGCCGGCCGCGCTGGCTTGTGCGGCTGGCCGTGTGTCGCGTGCTGGCGCTCGAGTGAAAGGGACGTGAGCGTCGCTGCTAATCGATGGTCGTGGTCGGTGATGGTGCTCATGCCTGGCAGCATCGTCATCCGACCGGAACGGGGAGACCTGAAACACGTTCGGGATCGTACTCGATCGCGATTCAGTCAGTCCTTGGTGCCCTTGGGGGTCAGCCGGATGGCGGGCGCGACCTTTCACGCCATTCGAGCGGCGTCGTATCCGTGACGCGCCGGAACTCGCGATTGAAGTTCGACTTGGTCTGAAAGCCGACATCCAACATGATTTCCGTCACCGGCTTTTCGCTCTGGACCAGCAGCATGCAGGCCTCCGCGATCCGATATTCGTTGACATATTGCGAGACATTCTTGCCCGTTGCGCGGTTGATGGCGACGGAGATCTGCCGGGCAGGAATGGCGAGTTTGCGCGCCAGGCGGTCGAGATTGAGATCGACATCGCGATAGGCATGCCTGTCTTTCATCAACGCCTGCACGGCGTCAAGCGTCTGGGTGTCCTGAAGAATTTCAGGCGGCTGGACGGTTTCCACCTTGTCGTTCGGGGCATGGCTGCGGCTGGCGGCGGCGGCGGCGATGGCGAGGATGGCCAATCCCGCGAGATTTCCGAAGGTGATGACCTTCAGCGCGTATTCGCCAGCAGCCCAGGCAAAGTCCAGCCAGATGAAGATATCCACCGCCGCCGACAGGATAAGAGCGCCGGCGGCAAAAAGGATGGCCCTGTAGGTCGGACCGGCATTTTCGAACGGCGCGAGGCGAAGCGCATCCGTGCCTGACCGCATGAGGAGCAGGATTGCCGCAGCATAGCCGATGTCGACAAGGACGATGGCGATATCGATCGCATCGCGCCATATTGCGATCAGCACGATGATGAGGCCTGCCGGGAGCGCATGCAGGCAAATCTGCTGCAGCGAGGAAAGCGCGCTTTTGCGCGCCAGCCTGGCGACGCCGAGATAGGCAAGCGGCGGCACCATCGCGGCTGCGACCGGCATGACATACATGATAGGCTGAACGGCATAGCCCCATCGCAATCCGGAAAGCGTGGACTGCAGTGCACTGAGGAGGATCAGCGCCTGGAAAGGCAAATTCGGCGCTGTTCCCGCGTCGCGGGTTCTGACCGCGACGAAGAGAACAACGAGCAGGATGGCGACGACGAACGGAAGCGGGATGAAGAGCATTGAGCGGTTCGAAGGGGTTGGCGGGCATGGTCTGCGGCTGATCATGCCCAAAGACGTCCGAAGCCGCGACCTCAATCGCGTTCGAGGTCTCAAAATCCTGGGAAATGATGCTGTTCAGGCCAAGGCAGGTCGAGCGCAGTAGATGCAGTCTGCCTCGGCCTTTTCACACCACTCGAATGTCATCCTGAAACCCGCTGCCGAAAAGATCGCATGGCTACGGCTGGCGCGATCTCAGGCGATCATGTCGCCACCATCGATCGGCATCGAGATGCCGTTCACCATGGCCGCAGCGTCGGAAAGCAGGAACAGAATCACCTCTGCAACCTCCGCCGGTTCGACAAACCGGCCGACCGGGATGCGGTCACGCATAGGCGCCGCCTTTTCGGGATCGCTCCAGGCCTTGACTGCCATCGGCGTCAACGTCACGGTCGGATGCACGCCGTTGACGCGAATGCCCTTCGGCGCCAATTCCTTGGCCATAACGCGCGTCAGGCCGTCGAGCCCTCCCTTCGAGGCGCAGTAGGCAGCGTGATCCGGTATGCCGATGAAGGCGGCGATGGAGGAGATGTTGACGATCGCGCCGGGAAGGTTCTTGGAGATCAATGAACGCGCAAATTCCTGGGCGACGATCATCGGAGCGCGGGTGTTGACCGCATGCAGTCGGTCGAAGGCTTCGACCGTAGTATCAAGGAACGACTGCAGCTCGGTCGTGCCTGCGCAGTTCACAAGATAATCCGCCGGAAGTGCTGCGATCGCTGCCTCCCGAGTTCTATCTGCGTCGGCAAGATCGACCTGAATGGCCTGGCAGCCGAGCTCGTCCTGCAAGGAAGCGACATCCGCAGCGCTTCTGGTCAGCGCCACGACATGGGCACCGCGCTGCACGAGCATCTCGGCCGCCACCCGGCCGATACCCTTGCCCGCACCGGTGACGATTACTCTCTTACCTTCGAAGCTCATCGGGACGTCCTCTTGCGATCTCCTGCCCATCGCCTGATCGAAGATGCGAATGCAACCGGGGTCAACATGAAAATGCGACGTCCTCGGAAAGCGAACCGGATTTTTTCTGTTGAGGGCATGGAGGGGTTTGGTGGCCCGTTCAGCTTCACTACGTCCGCATGGCCGATCCATAGCCGCCGTAGCGAACGGTCGCGGGCGGAAGCCTCTGGAATCATGCTTGAATTCATCGCAGATACAGAAAACGTCCGTCAAGGGAAACGGAGCCCTGGTCGGCCGTGAAAGACCGCATATATGTTCCACCGGTGCTTCTTTTCGCTGGAAAACGAAGTGCCTTGCGGTGAGGATAGCGCGCGGCGGTTTGAGAATCACAAATACCGAAAGCAGGATTGCAATGAGTTCAGCCCTGGCCCCCGACCAGCTCGGCCCGACAGTCTGCGTCGGGGAAATCCTTGTGGAAATCGTCGCTACGACGGTCGGCGATGGTTTCAGGGAGGCACAGCCGCTTATCGGCCCTTTCGCGAGCGGTGCGCCGGCGATCTTCATTTCCCAGTGCGGACGGCTCGGGGGGCGCGCGGCGATGATCGGCGCCGTCGGTGCTGACGATTTCGGCCGGGTAAACCTCGAAAGGCTCAGGGGCGACGGCGTCGATATCTCTGCGGTTTCAGTCGATCCGGACTATCCGACGGGCAGCGCCTTCGTCCGCTACCGCAAGGATGGATCTCGCGACTTCGTCTACAATATCGCGACGTCGGCGGCCGCGCGCTTCGGCTGGAGCGATGGCGTCAGCAATCTTGTCCATCGCGCCGGGCACCTGCATGTCATGGGCTCGGCGCTGTCGGTCCCGAGCGCACGCGCGGTGATCGATAAGGCCGCCGGCATCGTCAAAGCCCGGGGTGGCACGCTGTCGGTCGATCCGAACATTCGCAAGGAACTCAAGCTCGACGAGGCCACCGAACGGCGGTTTGCCGAGCTCATCGCTGCCGCCGATCTGTTGCTGCCATCCGGTGAGGAGCTTGAGCGCGCGGCTGGCGTCGAGGGCGAGACCAATGCGATCCGCCGCCTGTTCGAGATCGGGGTCAAGGAGATCGTGCTGAAGCGCGGGGTAGACGGCGCCACTTACTATGGCAGGCAGGGCGAGCGCATCGACGCTCCTGCCTTCGTCGTCAGAGAGGTCGATCCCACCGGCGCCGGCGATTGCTTTGGCGGTGCTTATCTCACATGCCGGCGTATGGGCATGCCGCCGAAGGACGCCCTGACCTATGCGGCTGCAGCCGGTGCGCGCAATGTCACCGTCGTCGGCCCGATGGAGGGCGCCGGCACCAGGGAGCAGCTCGACGCGTTCATCGCAGCCACGCAAAGGCATTCCTGATGCAGATACATCTTGGTAAACTGGCCACGCTCAGGGCCGAAGGCCGGCCGATGGGGATCACGTCCGTATGCTCGGCACATCCGCTCGTGCTCAGGGCCGCACTCCGGCATGGGCGCCTGCATTCAAGCACGGTGCTGATCGAGGCAACCTGCAATCAGGTCAACCACCTGGGCGGCTACACGGGCATGACGCCGAGCGATTTTGTCGCCTTGGTTCGGAGCATCGCGAAAGAGGAGGATTGCCCGGAAGAGCTGATCGTCCTGGGCGGCGACCATCTCGGGCCAAATCCCTGGCGGGATCGCCCGGCCGAAGAGGCCATGGCCGAGGCGGAAAAAATGGTGGCTGCCTATGTAGAGGCCGGCTTTCGAAAGATCCATCTGGATGCGTCGATGGGCTGCAAAGGCGAGCCGATAGCGCTTGACGACGAGACGACAGCCCATCGCGCCGCACGTCTCGCTGCCGTGGCAGAGGCTGCGGCGGCGAAGAGCGGGGGTGCCATGCCGGTCTATGTGATCGGCACGGAAGTTCCGCCGCCGGGAGGCGCCGATCATGCTTTGACCGCCATCGAACCGACAGCCGCTTCGGCGGCGCGCAGGACGATCGACGTCCATCGCCGCGTGTTTGAGCAGGCCGGATTGCAGGAGGCGTTCGCGCGTGCCATCGGGCTGGTCGTCCAGCCAGGCGTCGAGTTCGGCAATCGCAACGTCATCCTCTATGATCGCAGCAAGATCGACGAACTGAAATCGGTGCTTGTCGACGAACCCCAATTCGTTTTCGAAGCCCATTCGACGGATTACCAAGGCACAGTGCCCTTGACGGCTCTTGTCGAGGATGGGTTTCCCATTCTGAAGGTCGGTCCCGAGCTGACCTTCGTGTTGCGCGAAGCGCTTTATGGGCTGGATCTCATCGCTTCCGATCTCGTGCCGGACTATGGCGAGCGGCGGCTTTACGCCGCGATGGAGGCGCTGATGCTTGCGCATCCGAAAAACTGGAGCCAGCACTATCATGGAACGGAGGGGGAGAAGCGCTGGCTGCGGCACTACTCACTGTCCGACCGCATCCGCTACTATTGGACCTCGGCGGAAGCCCAATCCGCCGTCGAGAAATTATGCGATGCGCTGCGCGGGCAGACCGTACCGCTTTCGCTGTTCTGGCAGCATATGCCGGCTGCTCGGCACTTCGCCGATATGCCGCTGGACCCGGAGCAGATCCTGATATGGCGGGTCACCCGCAGCCTTGCGGATTATCACGCGGCCTGTGGTGCCGGAAAGCGATAGCTGTTCAATCGAAGGAGGAGAGGATGGACGAACTGAAGGGAAAAGTGGCCGCGGTGACCGGGGCGGCGTCGGGGATCGGGCTGGCCTCGACGGAGGCGATGATTGCGGCTGGGGCAAAGGTCGTTCTCGTCGATCGGGACGAGCAAGCCTTGCGATCGGTATGCGAGCGCCTGGGCGACCGAGCCGTTCCGCTTACCGTCGATCTGCTGGATGCCAGGCAATGCGCCTCGCTGCTGGACGACGTTCTCACGAAGGTCGATCACCTCGATATTCTCCATGCGAATGCCGGCACCTATATCGGCGGTGACCTCGTGGATGCCGATCTCGATGCCATCGACAGGATGCTTAATCTCAACGTCAATGTCGTCATCAAGAATGTCAGAACCGTCGCGCCGCACATGATCGAGCGCGGCTCGGGCGATATCATCATCACGAGTTCCGTTGCGGGGCATTCGCCGGTGCCATGGGAGCCCGTCTACTCGCCCTCGAAATGGGCGATGACCTGCTTCGTACAGACCATGCGGCGCCAGCTTCTGAAGAGCGGAGTTCGCGTCGGTTCGGTTTCTCCAGGTCCCGTGATCAGCGCCCTGCTTGCGGATTGGCCGGAGGAAAACCTGCGGAAGGCCAAGGAAGCCGGCGCCTTGATCGAGCCCAAGGAAGTCGCCGATGCCGTCATGTTCATGCTGACGCGTCCGCGCAACGTGACGATCCGCGATGTCGTGGTTCTGCCGAGCGCTTTCGACATCTGAAGGGCGGCGAAAACTCCCGCAAGGGCAGCATGGGAATGCCTGACAGTGTTCCCTGTGCGTGGCTGCGGCCAGTCGCCGTTCACATTGCCCGTCCTGCTACGTGAACTTGCGACCGAGAGCGGATTCAAGCGATCCGACACTGGACGGATCCTGATCTTGCCCTTGATGCGTCCGCGTCGATTCTGCCCGCAAGCTGCGGAAGGATGCCGAAACACCGTCGCAATGGGCAGCCTGGGGCCATGGCTTGGCCAACTCTCAGGCACGATGCGGCGAACTTTCCCTCGGCAGATCGGCGCAGGTCCCTGCGGATATTGCAAACGGTTCCGGTGGTGGCGATGCAACCACTTCGAGTTTGTCATCGTTAAGCTGCCGCAACCTTGATGTCGCAGATGATCTGGATATTCTACCAGATTAGGTAGTACGCTTTCCGCATCGCAATACCGTCACGGGATTCTTGGTCGCCTTCGGACCCGAGATTCACCCGTCAAGGAAACGATAAACAGGTAGTTGTCATGTTCCTAGAAGCAGCTCTTTCCCGCCTGATCAAAATCGGAACGCTCACGGTCACTTTTCCTGATGGTTCCACACGCATTTTCGGCACCGGGTCCGAACCGCGCGCCGCAATGAAAATCAAGACCGCCCGCGCCAAGCGCCGTCTGCTCCTCAATCCGGCCTTGGGGCTGGGTGAGGCCTATATGGACGGCGAAGTCGAGCCGGGATCCGGCGATCTCTATGATATGGCGGATTTGCTTGCCCTCAATATGATGGAAGGCGGGAGCCATCCTTTTGAGAAACTGATGGAAAAGGTTCGCTGGCTGCGCCGAAATCTCGATCAGTTGAATTTCGCGAAGCGATCGAAGCGCAACGTCGCGCATCACTACGATCTGGACGCGCGTCTCTATTCGCTGATGCTGGATGAGGACAGGCAATATTCCTGCGCCTATTTCCCCGTCGGCGACGAAACGCTTGAAGAGGCGCAACTCAAGAAGAAGCGGCATATCGCGTCGAAGCTGATGCTCGATCGTCCAGGTCTTGAGGTGCTGGACATCGGCTGCGGCTGGGGCGGCATGGCACTTTATCTCGCCAAGGAATTTGGCGCGCGAGTGACGGGTCTGACCCTTTCGGAAGAGCAGTTGCTGGCTGCAAAGGCCCGCGCAAAGGATGCCGGCCTGGATCATATGGTAACGTTCGAGCTTTTGGACTATCGTTCCTGGACGCGTCCGGTCGACCGCATCGTCTCCGTCGGCATGTTCGAGCATGTGGGCATCAACCATTACAAGACCTTTTTCGACAAGATCCGCTCCGTGCTCAAGGAGGACGGCGTTGCGCTCATCCATGCGATCGGCCGGGCCGACGGCCCTGGCAGCACGAATCCATGGATTGCGAAATATATCTTTCCCGGCGGCTATTCGCCGGCGGTCTCCGAAGTTCTGTCCGTGGTCGAGAAATCCGGTCTCTGGACGACCGACATCGAAATTCTGCGTCTCCATTATGCCAAGACGCTGGAGCAGTGGCGGGATCGCTTCACGAAGAACAGGAGCACTCTGGCTGAGCTCTACGACGAGCGATTCTGCCGGATGTTTGAATTCTATCTGGTCGGGTCCGAGCTTGCCTTCCGTCGCATGGGGCACATGAACTGGCAGTTGCAATTGACGAAGAATGTCTCGGCTCTGCCGCTTGCGCGTGACTATATGGTGGATATCGAGCGGGCACGCGCAGCTATTGCCGAGCAGGGGAAGGCGCAGCCGATTGAAGTCGCAAGTGTGCGGGTGAGACGGGATCTGACCTTGCATGACGAGCGCAAATCCCGTCAGCAGGGACAATCCGGCAGTGAAACCTCGCAAAACCTCTAGAGACGGGATCCGCTCTATGGCCAACATTGCCGTTTAGAGCGTGATGTCGAAAAATGTAAGGGTATTTCGGACGACATCCACCTTGGCAATCTGCGTGTAATGTAGCCGCAATCTTTGGCTGTCAGTGCGGGCGAAGGATGGCAATGGCCGTCCTTTTGAGGAAAAGTCATTGCGAATTCTGCTTCTTGAGGATGAGCCGGAAATGGCGCGTGCGCTGCTTGAAGCGTTGCGGCGCCGCGATGTGCTCGCCGACCACGTCCGCACGATTGCGGATGCCGATGCCATGGCCCGCGCCGGGAGCTATGATGTCCTTGTGCTCGATCGCCGCTTACCTGACGGCGAAGGGCTGGATCTCGTTGCGGCATTGCGCCAACGCAAGCACCCCGTGCCGATCCTCTTGCTGACTGCGCTCGGCGGCGTCGACCACCGTGTGGACGGGCTCGACAGCGGCGCGGACGACTACCTTGCCAAGCCCTTTGCGATCGAGGAACTGCTCGCCCGATTGCGAGCGCTCCAGAGAAGAGGGCCGGCGGTTTCCGACAGATATCTGAATTTCGGCAATCTGAGCGTCGATCCGAGAACCAGCGAGATTTCCGTTGGCGGCTCCTTCATCGAATTTCCCCGCCGTGAATATCTCGTGCTGGAGACGCTGATGCGCCGTCCGAACCGTATCGTGACACGGCCGAGCCTGACCGAGGCGGTTTATGCGCTTGAGGACGAGATCGGATCGAACGCCCTAGACGCGCATATCTCGCGCATTCGAAAGAAGCTGCTTCTGGCCGAGGCCACCGTCGAAATAAGGGCCGTGCGCAATATCGGCTATCTGATCCGGGCCAAGGCATGAACCCGGAGCGCAGCCGATCGCTACGTTGGGGGCTGATAAAGCGCCTGATCATCTTGCAAGCCTCTCTCCTCCTCCTCTTCTTCGTCCTTCTCGTCGGCTGGATCTGGATCATCGATCCGGAGCTGGAAGATGCCAATGAAGAAGCCGTTCGTGTCGTCGCTCAGCAGGTAACGAGAGACGATGACGGGCAGCTGCAGGTGGCCGAGACGCAGGAGGTGGTGGAGCTGAAGCGGCGCTATCCCGAACTCTGGTTCATAATCCGGGACAACAAGGGAATACTCTTTCAATATGGAGAGATACCCGCGGCCGCGCTCAACGAGAGCTTTCCCTGGACGATCGATCGGGCGAGGGTGGAAGCTGGCAATGGCGCGCATGCCACGGTCGAAAATCGAGAAACGTCCGCCGGCAGACTACAGATCTTGGCGGCTACCGAACGCGGCTTTGATAATGACGGCTTGAATGTATGGATTAATATGCGCGTCGACGTCGCCAAAGGTCCCCATGGCGAAATCCGATGGCTCAACGTATTGCCGGCGCTCGCATTCGTCATCCTGATCGGCGTGGTTCCGATACTGGCGCTCACCGGCGCGGCGACCCTGCTGGTAACGCCCCGTGCCGTCGGGCGGTCGCTGAGCGGGCTGGTGGAAACGGCGATGCAGGCGCAGGCGATCGACTTCGATAGCCGTTCCGCCCGCCTTGATCGTTCGAAGGTGCCGACCGAGATCATCCCTCTCGTGGATGCGTTCAACCATGCCCTTTCCAAGCTCGACGAAGGATATAACAGGCACAATCGCTTCCTTGCCGATGCCGCACATGAGTTGCGGACGCCGATTGCGATTGCACGGACGCGGGCGGATCTTTTGCCCGAAGTCGAAGTCAGTCGGCAGCTTCGCAACGATATCGACCGTCTTTCCCGGCTCGCTCATCAGCTGCTGGAGATGCAGGCCATCGGCGCCGTCGAATTGCGGGCGGAGAAGAAAGATTTGAATATGGTGGTGGAAGGTATCGCCGCCGATCTCGCGCCGATCGCGATGGACGCCGGCTATGATTTCGACTTCGAGCCGAGCCCCGAGGAAGCAATATTCGTGATCCGGACGTCGACGATCGAAATGGCGGTCGTCAATCTGATACGAAACGCGATCGATCACGCCGGGGGGAAGGGGACGATCGTCGTTCGCGTTGGCGCCACGGGCACGATCGATGTCTGCGACGAAGGTCCGGGCATACCGCCATCGGAGCGTGATCGTGTCTTCGAGCCATTTCGCCGCATCAATGCCGGTTCGTCCGGCGCGGGTCTGGGGTTGAATCTGGTCAGGAAGGCAGCCGAACTTCACGGCGGGCGGGTTTCATTCCCGGACACCGGCCGCGGCTTTTGCGTGCGGCTGCTGATCGGTTCCATACCGCCCTCGGTCGTGGTCGCAGACATGGGCTGGCGTCAAAAACCGTAAGCATCTGCCTGAAAGCATGCGGCGGGTATTGCTGCACAAAATCCTGAAAGTGTTTTCGTTTTCCCAAGCGGTCTCGGCTTGGATATTCGATTTTCCGAAGCCGGGTTCCCTGATAGGTTCCGCGCAGACACATCAACAGGATAAGGCATGTTGAAACATCTGCTGTCGGCTTTGCTTTTCCTGGCTCTATGCCGGCGCCCGCGGGCATCTGCATATTCTCAAGCTGACACTCGCTCGCGGGGTAGATCTCAAAAGTGCCGACCGTTATGGCGGCACGGCGCTTATTTCCGCCTCCGAGCGTGGTCATGTCGAGGCCGTCATTCTCAGCGACAGCGGCTGCGTCTTGTTCGGATCGCAAGGCTGTTGATAAATGCCGATGCAAACGTCAATCTCGCCGACAATGACGGCGTAACGCCGCTGCAGCATGCCCGCAGCCGCGGTTATGCGGGGATCGTGAAATTACCGGAGGAAGAAGGGCGACGTAATGCGGCGTTCCGATTTCCGACACATGCAATACGACTGGGAGGCTAATGCTTAGCCTCCCGAAACGATGAGAATGAAGGGCTTAGACCATGCAAAGAAACTATTATTCCTCCCTTGGCGGCCATCCGCCGCAGAGCGATCTGCTGACAGGCCGTGCCGTATTCACGCAGGCCTATGCGGTCATCCCGAAGGGAGTGATGCAGGACATCGTCACCAGCTATCTGCCCTTCTGGAACGATACGCGCTGCTGGGTCATCGCCCGGCCGCTTTCGGGCTTTGCCGAGACCTTTTCACAATATGTCGTGGAAGTGGCTCCGGGCGGCGGCAGCGACAAGCCGGAACAGGATCCCGAGGCCGAGGGCGTGCTCTTCGTTGTCGACGGCGAGATCGAATTGACGCTGCCTTCCGGCAAGCATGTTCTCCAGCCGGGCGGCTATGCCTTCCTGCCGCCGGGCCTGAAATGGTCGCTGCATAACCGCTCGGGCACACATTCCCGCTTTCACTGGATCCGCAAGGCTTACGAAGCGGTCGAAGGACTGGACCATCCGGAGCCGCTCATCTTGAACGAGAGGGACATTGCGCTGTCCGCCATGCCGGGCACGGAGGGTCGCTGGGCAACGACCCGCTTCGTCGATCCGTCAGACCTGCGGCACGACATGCATGTAACGATCGTCACCTTGCAGCCGGGCGCCGTCATTCCTTTTGCGGAAACCCATGTCATGGAGCATGGCCTCTATGTGCTGGAAGGCAAGGCTGTCTATCGCTTGAACCAGGATTGGGTCGAGGTGGAGGCCGGCGACTTCATGTGGCTGCGCGCCTTCTGCCCGCAGGCTTGTTATGCCGGAGGCCCAGGCCCGTTCCGCTATCTGCTCTACAAGGACGTCAATCGCCATATGGCGCTTCGTCCCTTCGGTTCGCGCCGTTGAGCTGACGGTTTTCTCGGGGAGCCCGCGCCTGTTCGGCGCCGGGTTCTTCCCGCCGTGCGGGATGGCTGTCCACCGCTGCCCGCGAGCGTCACGACGCCAGCGATGCCTTCATTGACCTTTGCCGACAGGCTTTTGCTCATCGCCGCCGGCCGGTAACCCGATCTCGATCAGCGTGCGGCTGATTTTTTCGCTCGCTTCGAGATAGGTCGGACTGGCGTTAAGAGACGGCAGGACAATATTGACAGCCGTCGAGCCCGGCCTCAATTGCATTGCCGTCGCAAAAGTCTGTTTCGCTTCGGCGGGCCGCCCCAATCGTTGATAGGCGGCTGCCAGAAGCATGTGCGTGCGCCCTGTTCCCGGCGTAATCGCAATAGAGCGCTGCAGCCATTCCACGGCGTTTTCATTGCGGTTCAGGAGCAGATCTGCAAAACCTGCTCCCAGCAGCCATGTCCAGCGCGAGACGTCCGGCGTATCGAAGCGGTCGGCCTGTTCGAATGTTGCAAGCCCATCCTCGAAGCGGCCCAGCTGAATTTGCGTCAAACCGAGATGGAATAGCGCCGTGCCATCCCACGGATTGAGGCTCAGCGCCCTTGCACAGGCCACAAGGCTTTCTGCAAATTGGTTGGTGACCGTCAGAAAGCGGCAATAGGTTCCGAGCACCGGAATGAAGTTTGGCCGGGCTTTCAAAGCATGTTCGAGCAGAGATCTTGCGTCGTTCTCCGCAGTCCGGCTTTCGGCGGGATCGTACCAGGCAAGCTGAATTCCGCGCAGATGCAGCGCTGCCAAGGCAATTTGCAGATCGACATTATCCGGTTGTTCGGCAAGATATTTTTCCAGTATCGATCGAGCCGTCGCAAACCGCTCGTGCGTCGTCTGATTGATCGACGCGCTCGCCTGTTGTATCGCGACGTTGGCTGCGCCAGCCCGAGGGTCATTGTCCGTTCGGCCGGATTTGTTCAGGCGAATGGCGAGTTCATAGCCCGCTCCCGCAGCGAGACGGGACGCAAGGCGCTGCCGGTCGGGTTCGCCGGCATCCAGTTTAACCTGGGCGGCGGATTCGATTGCCCCGCTGCTTGCATTGATAAAGCGGGTTTGAAAGATCCATGCTTGCGGGCTTCTTTGCAATTCTCCCTGCAGAAGGAAGCCGGCCCTGTTCGAGCGACTGGAAATGGGCTTGGCAGACGCCGCCGGCTCGCGTTCCTTGGGGACGATGAGGCGGATGCCATCGATCTTGGTAAGGCCATTGATCATTTCAGCGGCAATGCTTTGCGCCAGAGCGGCGCTTTGGGCATCGCCGGCAGTATCGACAATCGGCAGGACTTCAATGATGGGCTGGCTTGTACCCGAGATATCGCCGAATCCCGGGGAAGACACGGCGAGACCGAAAACGACAGCGAGCATGCAGAAAAGAGCGGCTCCCCCGAGCGCCAAAGCCTTAGGCGAGCCCGACCGATGTCGCCGTACGACGGGATAAGTTGCCGGCGCATCGGTAATCGGCGTATCGCTCGCCGGCGATTGCGGATTCGCACTTTCCTGTTTCGTGGACACCTCCGCGGTCAACACATAACCACGGCCCGACACAAGCTTGATCATGTGCCGTTGAGTGTCACCCAATGCCGAACGTATCTCGCGGATACACTGAAAAAGGCTGTCTTCCCCGACATGAATACCGGGCCACACAGCTTCCATCAATTCCCGCTTGCTGACAGCGCGCCTATTGTTCGTGACGAGGAATTTCAGCAGTTCAAAGGCTTTGGGGCGCAGCTTGATTGCGGAGCCGTCGGGTCCGTGAAGCGCGGCACGATCCGGATCGAGGACGAACCCAGCGAAACAAAACACCTGCTCCCAACGATCTCCAACTGAAGTATCGAAAATACAGTCAGTATAAAGAGAGCTTAACGTGGCAGTCAACGAGCCGATATCGACCAAGCAGAAACAAATTGTCACTTGCCTAAGTGGTGTAACGGCTTCGACCACAACTGATTAAATGCAGTTTTAACCGCCGAAATCGATGATTTCAGAAAAATATCAGAAAATATCAGAATTTTACCGACGCTTTCTCAGGACGCCTTTACGTCGTTCCAACTACTATTGGGCGATATTTAAGAAATTTCGGCAGCGGAGCCGATACTCGGGATCGAGAGAAAAGGGAACGAAGCATTCCTTCGGTTGCCTGCCGCTTTTTTCTCGAACCGGACATTCGCGGCATCCGCGGCGGTTCCGGAGCGGGTATCAATGCCTTGGACATCGTTCAGGCGACAACGGTGAAAGAATGGGTTTATGGGAAAAGTGCTTGATTTCCCCGTACATCGATCAGCGCATCCTGCGCGCGCAATCTGCACCCGGCCTGCCGGCAAGACCGGTGAACTGATCGAAGCGAAGGAATTTTCCAGCGCCGTCTTCTTATTGGCACAAAGCTTCGTTGCCGTTTACGAATCCTTGCCTCGGGCCGCTGTGCTTTTTGCCACCCAGCAGCGCTGGCTCCTGTGCCATGCCGCATTGAGCGACTATTTTAGAGCCGTCCGCAGGGTCGGAGCAGGATTGACCAGACGCGGTCTTGGAAATCTCACTCAGCACTACGGGATCGCCAGCCGCAACACGGCCTACGCATTTTTCGATGAAGCGCTGCAATATAACTTCATTCGTCCGGTCGCAGGCTCGAGAGGTGGCCCTTCGGATCAGGTCGGACCTACGCAATTGATGCTGTCGATGCTGATCCATTGGTACAACCTGCATTTTCAAGCCCTCGACCTTATCGATGGAGGCGGCAGAGCGGCTCGGTTCCTGGTAGAGCCGGAGCGCATGCTGATACTCATCGAGCCGCTTGCGGCGCATGCGCTGTTATCGTGTCGGGAGGTGCGCAGTCCTGGGCCGCTTCATGCCATTTTTGCCTTCGCCGAAGCGGGAAGATTTCTGGTGGATCGCCTGATCGCCGGAATCGATCCGGAAGATCTGGGGAGACAGGATCGGCTCCTGACGAATGTCAGCTCGATTTCCCATCTGGTCCAATCGTTCGGCCTGTCGCAAGTCTATGTCCGCCGCAAGCTTTCAGCAGCTGAATCGATCGGCGGCGTCGGCTGGAGCGGCCGGCGGGGACGCTCACAAATCTGGATCTCGCGCGGCTTCTACGAGGAATATGCGCGCGCCCATGCCCGCCAGCTGTGCATCCTGGATGACGCTTTCGCAGAAGCTTCGTCGGTTTTGGCGTCCTCCTCGGTCAAGTCGGCGGCCATCTTCGATAGCTGAGGTCGTTATACGACGAACCCGATGCAAATGAGGGCAATTTGCAGCTCATCGAATGAAGAACCCGGTCAAAGCGGTGTTTGCGAACGAACACCAGCCATGTTCTTGATGGCGAGGCTCAATTCTTCAATACACTCCATCGTTGCGGATGCATCCAGGGACCTTTTCCATTGAGTGGATTTTTACTCATTCGCGTAGAGGATATTAAGGAAGTCACCGCTAATGGGACGGGGTGCCCTTGATCCTGCGGTTTTGCCATGCGTGTCGTTCTGCTCAAAGCCATTTTGACCGGCTTTTTATCTCTCGCGGCTTCCCTGGCGATTTGTTTCAGTATCGTTCCCTTGTTCGGCGGCCAAGTCGATGGCCTCGGCTTGATGATGGCAATTATCTGTCCGCTAACGATCGCCATTCCGACTTCTTCCTTCCATTTTCATCAGTCGGAAAAGCTGCGAAGGGCTGAAACTGCGGCGGCCGACGCGCTTCTGCGGCTTGCCAAGGCCTACGAGGAACTGCGGCTACAATCACGGCTCGACGGGCTCACGAATGTTTTCAATCGGCAGGCCTTCCAAGAGGATCTGGCCGGCTTCAGCAAAGCGGGCATATCGGGAGGGCTGCTGTTCCTCGATCTGGATCATTTCAAGTCGATCAACGATCGTTACGGCCATGCGACGGGCGACGAGGTCCTGCGGAAAACAGGCCAGATATTGAACGCCCACTGTCGTCCAAGCGACATGGCCGGCCGTTTGGGAGGCGAGGAGTTCGTACTATTCTTCGGCAACCTGGCTGCGGAAGACATGTTCGAACGCTGCGAGGAAATCAGGCTCGCGATAGCGCAGCTGGACGTCCGTGCGCCTTCCGGGGCGATCGTGCGCGTTTCCACAAGCATCGGCGCGGTCTATTGCGAGGGGGGATTTGACGCCGAAGACTGCCTGAATGCTGCGGACAGCAATCTTTATGCCGCAAAGTCAAACGGCAGAAATACTGTCGCGTTAGCCGGGGTCCAATGCATGACGATGCTCTCGGCAGGGCAATCGCATACAGGCGGATCAGCACCGGAAGCCCTCCTTGCCGCAGGGGAGGGGGCCTGATGTTCGCAACTGCATTCCGCATTAGCCAAGCAACGCCTGGCTTGCCAGACCCTCAGCCGTGAGAAGCCGCTGCAATTGCCTCGCTTCTGATCTCTTCCGTCAATTTCAGCCGCAGCGTTGAAAATTCAGGGCTTGCCTTGACCGTATAGTGGCGCGGATGAGGCAGATTAACCGGTGTGATCGACTTGATGCGGCCGGGGCGCGCCGTCATCGTCACCACACGCGATGCCATGAATACGGCCTCCTCGATGTCGTGTGTCACGAAGACCACTGTCTTCTGCTCGCGTTCCCATATGCCAAGCAGCAATTCCTGCATCAGCCCGCGCGTCTGGTTGTCGAGCGCGCCGAACGGTTCATCGAGCAGGAGGATTTTCGGATCGTTGGCAAGCGCGCGGGCAATTGCCGTCCGCTGCTGCATCCCGCCCGACAATTGCTTCGGCCAATGATCCTCGAAGCCGCGCAGCCCAACCTTGTCCATATAGCTCGCGACGATGTCATTCCTGTCTTTTTCGGCAACGCCGCGTTCGCGCAGGCCGAAGGCAACATTCTCCCGTATCGTCAGCCACGGGAAGAGCGTGTAGGACTGGAACACCATGCCGCGATCGGCGCTGGGGCCGGTCACGTCCTTGCCATCCAGCGTGACCGTGCCGCTTGTCGGCCGGTCGAGACCGGCGATGATCCGCAGAAGGGTGGACTTGCCGCAACCCGATGGCCCGAGGATGGTGACGAAGTCGTTGCGGGGAATGTCGAGCGTCGTCGGCTGCAAGGCGAGCGTCGGCGCGCCGCCCCGGACACCGGGAAAGGTGCGGCTGACATCCCTGATGCGAAGTTCTCCGGGAACGCTCACGCAAACCTCCATGCGAACAGCTTTCGGTTCATGAGCTTGAAAGCGAAGTCGGAGACGAGGCCGATCAGGCCGATGACGATGATGCCGAAGATGATCTGGCCGGTGGCAAGCAGCGCCTGGCTGTTGATGATCATATAGCCGATGCCCGAGGACGCACCGATGAGTTCGGCGACGATGACGTAGGTCCAGGCCCAGCCCAGAACGAGCCGCAGTGTTTCGCCGATGTCGGGAGCCGCCGCCGGGATCAAAACACGCCGCACGACGCCGCGGTCGGAAGCGCCAAGCGTATAGGCCGCTTCCACCAGATCCCGCCGCGTGCCGGCCACCGAAACCGCGACCATCAGAATGATCTGGAACACCGCGCCGATGAAGATGACGAGCAGTTTCTGTGTTTCTCCGATGCCGGCCCACAGGATAAGCAGCGGCACGAAGGCCGATGCCGGCAAATAGCGGGCAAAGGAGACGAAGGGCTCGAGAAGTGCCTCGATCGGCTTGTAAGCCCCCATGAGGATGCCGAGCGGCACGGCAATCAGCGCCGACAGGACGAAGCCGCCGAGCACGCGCCAGATCGTCATGCCGATATCGAAGAGAAAGCCTTGATTGACGAGAAGATCATAGCCGTCCTTTACCATAGTGATGGGATCGGCAAGGAAGGTTTTCGAGACGAAGCCGCCAAGGGTCAGGCAGCCCCAGCCAGCGAAGAAAAGAATGAAGAAAAGCAAGCCGTAGACCAGCCGGCTGCCGGGACTGATGGGTTCGAGCGGGCGCATTTTATCTCTTGTCGTGAAAAAGGCGTGCCGAACGCTCGAAACGCCCATCAATAGGTTGCGGCCTTATTCGATGAAGGACGGATCGGCCAGTTTTGAAAGGTCTGGTTTCTGCTTGATGACGCCGGCGTCGAGCAGAATCTGGGCGGCTTCTTCGTTGAAGCTCTTGAAGGTCGTTGCGAAGAACTTTTTCGCAGCCGCCTTGTCCTGCCATTCCAGATAGGCTGCCGACTCGCCGAATTCCTTGCCGGACTGCTTTACATCCTTGCCCATGATCTCGAAGGATTTGTCCTTGTCGGATTTGATCATTTCAAGCGCATCGTAATAGCTTGCGGCCAATGCCTTGGCGGCATCGGGATGATCTTTCAGGAAGGCCGTCGTGCAGCCGAAGGTATCCATCACGGCCGGATAGTCGATCGTCGTGGCGATGATCTTGCCCTTGTCCGGCGCCGCCCGCACGGCGGACAGATAAGGCTCGTAGGTCACGGCGGCGTCGTTTTGCCCCGCAAGCAGCGCCTGGGCGGCCGGACCCGGCTCCATGTTGACGACCTTGACGTCCTTCATGGTCATGCCGTTCTTGGCAAGGATATAGGCAAGCAGGAAATACGGCGACGTGCCCGGCGCCGATGCCGCAACTGCCTTGCCTTTCAGGTCGGCCACTTTTTCGATTCCCGGCTTGGCGGCAATGCCGTCGGCGCCGTGCGAGACGTCGAGCTGGAATATTTGCGTCGTCGCCACACCGGCGGCATTCCAAACGATCCATGTTTCCACCGTCGTTGCCGCGCACTGGATGTCGCCGGAGGCGAGAGCCAGATGGCGGCTTGCCTGCGGCACCTTGGCCACGGTGACGTCAAGCCCGTGTTTCTTGAAGATGCCGGCCTCCTTGGCAAGCGTCAGCGGCGCAAAGCCGGTCCAGCCGGAAATTCCGATCGAAACCTTGGTGTCGGCGGCTTGCGCATGGCTGAAGCCGGCCAGGGCCGCGAAGGCGGCGAGAAACAATGCCTTTTTCATAATATGAAGTTCCCTGCTCGTTGTGGAGGCAGTTGATGCTACTGCCGTTTTTATCGGCAGCATATTGCGCAAGCGACTTTTCTTTGTCTAGACACAATAACTTACGTCGCCGTGCAATCGAATTGAATTCGAGCAAGCGAAGGTCTCGCATTTCAAGAAATGCCTGACGAGGTGATCGCCTTACTTACGAAATTGTAAGGATATCACCGCGTTCAGGACATAATGGTCTGGCATGACCATAAAACCTTCGATGTCCTGCACCTTGTCCTGTAGACGGCCTTTATGGATGCAAGGGACCGGCAAGGGACGGCGACCTTGCTCCGCCCGGTCATCGGGCAGCGGCAGTTTGAATCTATCGTAGTGACGAGAATGATTTCATGATCAGATTACTGAGGATTTCCAGGTGGATCGCGGTGAGCTCGTTGGTGCTGCTTGGTTCATATCTGAGCGCCATCCAGCTTACGGACAACTTCAACGAGGTGGTGCCGGGACAGCTCTATCGCTCCGCTCAGCCATCCAAGGCCGATATTGACGACTATGTCAGACGTTATGACATCAAGACGATCATCAATCTCCGGGGCAAAAGCATCGCGCCCTGGTATAAGGACGAGACCGATGCGGCCCAGCAGGCCGGTATCTCCCATGTCGATTTTGGCCTGCCGCCAACGAAGGAAGTGACACCGGAACAGGCGCGCCAGCTAATCGCGATTCTCCGCGATGCGCCGAAGCCGATCCTCGTGCACTGCGAAACCGGAGCCGATCCCACCGGCCTTGTGTCGGCCATCTACTTGCGCGAGATCGCCGGCGCCAGCGAAGAGAAGGCAGAGGGGCAAATGTCGATTTTCTACGGCCATGTCGGCATTCCCTATCTTGCCAGCAATGTCATGGACAAAAGCTGGGAGCATCTTGAAAAGAGCTTCGGATTGAAAAGTTAGCGTGCGCCTGTGAGCGCCGCTTGAATCCCGGTTGAGTGATGCCGTCCGGGTTTGATCGTCAACGCTGTTCCGGATCGAAAAATCGCCTGGTATTTTGACGAGCCGGCGGGCCGGCGACAATCGGACATCTGAGAAATGGCTGGAGAATTCCGCAACTCGCGCGGATGCAGGGTTGTCGCAAATTCTGTTGCAGGCTTAGTGGGACCATCTTCAATCCAAACGGACTATTGATCAACATCGTATAATCTTTTATATAACGTGTTATATTTATGGGGTAGGAGGTAGGTTTGGTTGAAGATGTCGTCCGATCGCTGGGTTTCCTCTGTCTCGGCAGCCGCTTTCGCCGCATCGGCGAACGCCTGCAGGCCGATACGCAGCAGATTATCGATGAACTTGGCGTCACCTTGCAGTCGGCCCAATATCCGTTTCTCGCGGCCATCGACCGCGCCGGCCCGCTGACGATCGGCGAGCTTGCCCAGGCTGTCGGCATTACCCAGCCGGGCGCGACGCGCACCATCTCGCAGCTTCTGGAACTGGGCTATGTCGATATGCGGGCATCGACCGAAGACCAGCGTCGCCGCTTGATCTCGCTGACGCCCAAGGGGCAGTCTCTCATGGACTATTCGAAAAATTCCGTCTGGCCGCGTGTCGAGCAGGCAGTTCGCGAACTCTGCGGCGATCTTTCCGGCCCAATGCTGGAACAACTGGCCGCGCTTGAGGAGGGTCTTGCGCAAGCGCCGCTTGCGCGGCGTGCCCGCCCCGAAAAGGAGCCGAAACCATGAGCCATATTCTCGACCGACCGGTTTGGAGCGCGCTTGAGACCGCCCATGCGTCATTGGCGGAGGGAAACGGCGACGCCCGTCGCTATCCGCCTTCGATCGTGCCCTTTGCGGCGTCCGCCGACAATACGGCAGAAGGCCTCGATGCCCTGGCAAGGCTGCCTGCGGACGAGGAGGTCATGGCGATCGTCGAAGCCGAGCCGATCATCGTTCCTCAAGGATTGACGGTTCTTTCCTCCGCCAGGATCGTGCAGATGATAGCAGAGCGGCCTTGCGAGCGGGTGTCGGACAGCCGGGTGGAGCTGCTGACGGAGGCCGATGCCGCGGATATGCTCGCTCTTGCTGCGCTCACCAAGCCCGGCCCCTTTACGCTGCGCGCCCAGAGCCTCGGTTGCTTCTGGGGTGTGAAAATAGACGGGCGTCTCGTTGCCATGGCCGGCCAGCGGATGCGCCAGCCGCTATTTACCGAGCTCAGCGGGCTTTGTACCCATCCGGACTTTCAGGGGCGGGGCCTCGGCTCCTTGCTCTTCCGCTTCGTGGCCGGAGAGATTTCGGCGCGCGGTGAAACCGCCTACCTCCACGCCTACAGAACAAATACGCCGGCCATCGCGCTTTATGAGGCGATGGGCTTTCGCTTGCGTTCGGAAATGAACCTCTGCGTCGTCAAACGGCAGTCTGCCTGATCTCCCGACCATGGCGCCGAAAAATGTGATCGGTTTTCGGACCAGAGCGTTGCAGCAAACCGGATCACTGCTGCTGCAAGGCAAGCCGCAGGCCCAGCACCATATAAATCGTTCCGATGACCTTTCCCTGCCATCGGCCGATGGTGCGGTTGCGGCGCAGCCAGCCGCCGATCGATCCGGCACCGATCGCCAGAAGCGACGTCACGGCGATGCTGAGGGCAACGAAGACGGCTCCGAGCAGCGCGAATTGGCCAATGACGGACCCGCTTGCAGGATGGATGAACTGCGGCAGGAAAGCCAGAAAGAAAAGCGCCGTCTTGGGGTTGAGTATCTCGGTGAAGAACCCTTGCCGGAAGGCGCGCATGGGCGTGATGGCTTGCGCAGTCGGCATGTCGATGCTGCTGCTCTTCTCGACGAAAGCCTTGAAGCCGAGATAGACGAGATAAATGACGCCGGCATATTTGACGATCTCGAAGGCCAGCGCGGATGTAGCGAGCAGAGCCGACAATCCGAAGGTCGCCATCGTCGTATGGAAAAGATCGCCGGCGGCAATTCCGGCGCCGGTTGCGAGCCCCACGCGCTTGCCGCCGCTGACGGCTCTGGCCAGCGTGAGCAGGGTCGCCGGGCCTGGAATGATCATCAGGCCGAGCACCACCAATATATACGTCGTCAAAACACCAAGGCTGACCATCGATTTCTCTCAAGTTGAGCTGCCCGGCAAAGTGTCGGCCATACGGAGACTTTGCACCCGGCATTGTTTGCCACCTGAAGACTAATCGATTTACCGGCCGTTGCAACGAGGACTCTGAGGGCGCATGCCGAACATCGCCATACCGGCGGAGCATGGCTATCCCTTATCGTTGTCGTAAGGTGGTCAAAATTCCGCGGGGCGGCCGCGGATCGCATCTTCCCCGCTCCATCCGGAGATGGCTCACATGCGCTCGCCCGGCAATCGGCTGGCCTGCTTTACCCAATCGGCAAATCGCGCTTCGTCCAGCGTATCGTTCTCATGGATGTTGAGGTAGCGCGTCTCCTTGGTTTTGGAATCGCCCGGCGGGATCGGCTGCAGCGACGTGCCGCGAAAGAAGGCCACCTTCACGTATTTCGTAAAACAATGGATACTCAGGAACCAGCCGTCACCGTCCATGCCGTAGAACGGCGAATTCCATTTGACCGCCTTTCGAACGTCGGGAACTGCCTCGACGATGAGTGTATCGATGCGCTGCCCGAGCTTGCTCTTCCAGCCGGGCATTGCGGCGATATAAGCCTGCACCGGCGCGTCGCCGTCACCCTTGGCAATCTGCGGGTTGCCGCCTGAAAGCAATTTCGGCTCCGCTAGCGGCTTCCCGGCTCCGGTCTTTATCGGCGACTTGGGCTTTCCATCGGCCATTCTATTCCTCCAATGCTCCTATCTGGTCTATAGTATAGGGCTGATTTGCCGATTGCCTCCCGTCGTTCAATCAGGGCCGTTGAAATTGCCAACCGGGAGCATATCGCCAATTGTACCTCAAGGTTGTGGCGCGTCAAAGTGGAGTTTGAAATTGAGCACTGCGTTCATGAAGGAAGAAAGCGCCGAAACGGCTGCCGAAACCGTGCTGCCGGACCGGCCCGTTTCTTCGCATCCAAACCTCGTCACGGAAGCGGGATTAAAGGCTCTGGAACTTCAGCTTCAGGAGGCGCGCAAGGCCTATGAAACGGCGAGTGCCATCGAAGACGTCAACGAGCGCCGGCGACAGACAGCGATCCCCTTGCGCGATGCCCGCTACTTCGCGGAAAGGCTGCGAACCGCTGAAGTCATTGCGACACCCGCTTCAACCGAGATCGTCGCCTTCGGAAGCAAGGTAACTTTCAGCCGCGAAGATGGCCGCGTACAGAAGTACCGCATCGTCGGCGAAGATGAAGCCGATCCCAAGGCAGGGTCGATTTCCTATGTGTCGCCGGTCGCAAGGCTGTTGATGGGAAAGGCCGTGGGAGATGTCATGAGCCTCGGCGATGACGAGCTCGAGATCACCGCGATCGAATAGCTTGCCTGGCACTTCGATCGCCGCGTAAATCGGGTCAATGTATTGGCTCGAACGGCGTGACGATCGCGACGCGCGACGGTGCCGCTTGGAAGTCGGCCGGCAGCATCCGATGATAGGCGAGCATCAGCTGGCACGCGATGCGATTGCCGCCGCCGGCCGGCCGTTCGGCAGGCCGATCGACCTAGCCGAGGCTGCGCGTGCCGGCTTGGTCTTTTGGCTTAAAAGCCCTTGATGGTGCCGTCGGACCAAACCACCTTGCCGCCGCGGATCGTGCTGCGCACGCGCGGCACCCGGCTGCGTTCTGCGATCACGAGATCGGCGCGCAGCCCTTCGGCGATCCGGCCGCGATCATGCAAGCCGAGTGCCTCGGCCGGATTGGCGCTTGCCAATGCGGCCGAGGCGGGAAGGCCGCCTTTGCCGATCTCAGCAAGTGCGATCACAGCCGGCAGAATGGCCGATGGATGATAGTCGCTGGCGAGAATATCGAGCACGCCGGCCTCATAGGCTTCCCGCGCGGAAAGATTGCCGGAATAGGATAGGCCCCGCAATGCATTCGGCGCGCCCATCGCCGTTGCCAATCCGAGGCGCCTTGCTTCCTTGGCCGTTGCGATATTGATCGGAAACTCGCTGATTGCCGCGCCGAGGCTGTGCAGCAGGGCAGCCTTCTCGACCGTGTCGTCGTCATGGGAGGCCAGCACGACGCCGTGCTCGCGCGCCAATTCCGACAGGCCGTTGATGATGTCCATGCTGTCGCCGTGTTCAGAGCGTGCGGCCATCCGTTGCTCCACGAGTTCCGCCGCCTGAGCCTCGCTGATCTTCCTGGCCTTTGCCGTG
>NZ_JAUQTZ010000048.1:0-42635 GCF_059803845.1 Rhizobium sp. UFLA01-1127
GACCGGTGACGTATTCGCCCCACTCGGCCGTGTTCGAGATCGAGTAGTTCATGTTGGCGATGCCGCCTTCGTAGATCAGATCGACGATCAGCTTCACTTCGTGCAGGCACTCGAAATAGGCCATTTCCGGGGCGTAGCCAGCTTCGACCAGCGTTTCGAAGCCGGCGCGGATGAGTTCGACGAGACCGCCGCAGAGAACGACCTGTTCGCCGAAGAGGTCGGTTTCGCACTCTTCGCGGAAGTTGGTTTCGATGATGCCCGAACGGCCGCCGCCGACGCCGCAAGCGTAGGAGAGAGCGAGTTCAAGCGCATTGCTGGAAGCGTTCTGATGAACGGCAACGAGGCAGGGAACGCCACCGCCCTTCTGGTATTCGCCGCGAACCGTATGGCCCGGACCCTTCGGAGCGATCATGACGACGTCGACCGAAGCCTTCGGCTCGATGAGGCCGAAGTGAACGTTGAGACCGTGTGCGAAGGCAATCGCAGCGCCGTCACGGATGTTAGGAGCGATGTCGGCCTTGTAGATGTCGGCCTGGAGTTCGTCCGGGGTCGCCATCATCATCAGGTCGGCCCAGGCGGCAGCTTCGGCAACGGTCATGACCTTAAAGCCGTCGGCTTCGGCCTTCTTGATCGTGGGCGAACCGGCCTTGAGCGCGATCACGAGGTTCTGTGCGCCGCTGTCCTTCAGGTTCAGCGCGTGAGCGCGGCCCTGGGAGCCGTAGCCGATGACGGCGACCTTCTTCGACTTGATGAGGTTGAGATCGGCATCACGATCGTAATAGACGCGCATTGTTTGTCCTTCCCTTTGCTTGTCTGGGTGCAGATTTCGAATTGTCAGACGGTCGCTGCCGCTTCCGCCAATACCTTTTCCGTGCCGTAAAGCCGGAGGAAGGCGCTGACCGCCTTTTCCGCCTGACGGCTCGTATCTTTCAAACCGGGCTCGCCGAGCAGCATGCGGACATGCAGATCGGAGACGATGAGCCCGTAAAGCGTGTGATATGCCTCGTCGGCATCGGTGAAGCGCAGCAGTCCTGCCCGCTTGCCGGCATCGATCAGACCGCTGGCGCGGCGGTCGATCTGCCTGCGGCCGCGCTCCAGCAGGAGCTTGCCGAGCTTGGAGCCGTCGCGGTTCGACTGGCCGATCGCCAGGCGGTTCAAAGCGAGCGATACATCGCCCGCCAGAACCTCCAGCAGGTCGCGCGCGAAAATGACGAGGTGGTCATGCAGGCTTGCCGCGTTGAGCCGCTCGCCATTGCGCTCGAAGGTGCGAACCTTGCTCGCCTGATACGTGATCATCGCCGAGAGCAGGCCGTCACGATCGCCGAACCATTTATAAAGACTTTCCTTGGAGCAATTGGCGGCGCGCGCGACGCCCGAGGTCGTCAGCGCCTTTTCGCCGCCATCGACGAGCAGACGCAGCGCCTGTTCCAGAACCGCGTTCTGGCGCGGCGAAAACTCGCTCGTCTGTCCTGCTTCGCTCAGCACGGTGGCTACTCCCAAATGCGTACCGTACGGTACGGTTCGTGGCGCTTTATGCAGGACCACAAAGTGGCCGTCAAGCGGAATTCGTTGCTGCGGTGCGTTAAAAGAGAGAGCTTGTCACGCTGCGAAACGATGGCAGCTGCCACGCGCCGGTCAGTTGATCGAGAAAGCTCGACACAAATGATTGGTGGGAAACAACATCATCTACTCGGCGGCGACCGCGTTGTTGCGCATCGCCTCCACATCCTTCAGCGGCGGCAGGCCGTAGAGGCGGCTGTATTCCCTACTGAATTGCGAGGGACTTTGATAGCCGACGCGATGGCCTGCCGACCCCACGTCAAGCTGTTCGACGATCATCAGCCGCCGTGCCTCATGCAGCCGAAGCTGCTTTTGATACTGCATCGGCGAGAGGGCCGTAACAGTCTTGAAATGGTGATGCAGCGAGGAAACGCTCATGCCGACGCGCTCGGCGAGCTCTTCGATGCGCAGCGGCTGCGTATAGTTGCTGCGGAGCCAGGCGACGGCACGCGCCACACGGTTGCTCTGGCTTTCCGCCATGGCGATCTGCAGGAGCCGAGGACCATTAGGACCAGTCAGCAGGCGGTAGAGGATTTCCTGCTCGATCAAAGGCGCCATAGCTGGAATATCTTCCGGCCGATCGAGCAATCGGAGCAGCCGCAGCGAGGCATCCAGCAGTTCCGGTGAGGCCGCATTGACCGCAATTCCACGCACAGGCTCGGCGGTTAGTGCCTGACGTGGAATGCTGACGCGCGACAGGAGCTCCTTCAACCGTTCGCTGTCGAGTGCCATGCCGAAACAAAGATAAGGCGTATCGCTGCCGACATTGGTGACCTGCGTCGATACCGGAAGGTCGAGCGCGGTTAAAATATACTCGCCGACACCGTAATTGTAGGTCTCGGCACCGATTGTCAGGTTCTTGCGCCCCTGAACCACAATTGCAAAACAGGGCCGATAAGCCCCATGCTGCCACACGGTCGCAGCCGACTGCCGATAGAGATTAAGATTGTCTATCGGCGTGCGGTGCTCGCCGTCGCTCGGAGCGAAACGTGCAACGATCGATGCGAGTTCCTGATTGGGATTGAAAGGCAGTGTCATGCGCAACCAAATGTTTTCGAGCAGATATCGATGCCTATCTAGGTAACACCGTTCGATCGCGAAAGACCTGCCACGCATTTAGATTCGCAGGATCGTACATAAAGCTTGCAGGATCGCTCTAACGCTGCGGCCCGGCCCTGATGCATGGTGGGCCATCCAAATTCTACTCCCAACCCCTCCGAAAAGATAAGGAAATCTCCCATGCCTATCGCAAAGGGTTATGCCGCTACCGACGCGTCCAAGCCGCTCACGCCGTTCACTTTCGAGCGCCGCGACCCGAATGACGACGATGTCGCCATCTCCGTCAAATATTGCGGTGTATGCCATTCCGATATCCACCAGGCCCGCAACGAATGGGGCTTCTCGAAGTACCCGATGGTTCCCGGCCATGAAGTCGCCGGCATCGTGACCGCCGTCGGCTCCAAGGTCACGAAATTCAAGGTCGGCGACCGCGTCGGCGTCGGCTGCTTCGTCGATTCCTGCACGACCTGCGCCACGCGCGACCTGGACTACGAGCACTACATGCCGGGCCTGGTCCAGACCTATAACGACGTCGAAGCCGACGGCAAGACACCGACCTTCGGCGGCTATTCCGACTCGATCGTCGTCAAGGAAGGCTATGTCCTCTCCTTCCCCGACAATATTCCGCTCGACGCTGGTGCGCCGCTGCTTTGCGCCGGCATCACGCTCTATTCTCCGCTGCGCCACTGGAAGGCTGGCCCCGGCAAGAAGGTCGCGATCGTCGGCATGGGCGGCCTCGGCCATATGGGCGTCAAGCTGGCCCATGCCATGGGCGCCGATGTCACGGTTCTCAGCCAGACGCTGTCGAAGAAGGAAGACGGCTTCAAGCTTGGGGCCAAGGACTACTATGCCACCAGCGATGCCGAGACCTTCACCAAGCTCGCCGGCACTTTCGACCTGATCATCAATACGGTCGGCACGGCGATCGACTGGAACGCCTATCTCAACCTGCTGAAGTATGACGGCAGCATGGTGCTGGTCGGCGTTCCCGAACATGCGGTTCCGGTTCATGCCTTCTCGCTGATCCCCGGCCGGCGCAGCCTTTCCGGCTCCATGATCGGCTCGATCAAGGAAACCCAGGAAATGCTCGACTTCTGCGGCGAGCACAACATCGTCGCCGAGATCGAGAAGATCAACATCCAGGAAATCAACGAAGCCTACGAGCGCGTGCTGAAGAGCGACGTCCGCTACCGCTTCGTCATCGATATCGCCTCGCTGGCATAAGCCCCAAAAGGGCGGCGTCCGTATCGGACGCCGCCCTTCCCTATTCCTCGCGCATACTTTCCCTTTGCGTGATCAGCCGGGCGCTGTGCTGCCGGCTGAGATAGATCCACAGCCAGCTCCAGGCGACCGCGATGCGCCAGCGCACGCCGATCAGAAAGTAGATGTGGGCGAGCCCCCAGACCCACCAGGCAATCCAGCCTTTAAGCTTGATCCAACCGAAATCGATGATCGCGGCACTTTTACCGATCGTCGCAAGGCTGCCCTGATGGCGATAATGGAACGGTCCGGGTACCGGCCTGCCTGCAAGCTTCGCCTTGATCGCCTTGGCGACATAAGCACCTTGCTGTTTGGCGGCCGGAGCGATCCCCGGCACCGGGCTGCCGTCTTCACGCAGGACCGACGCCGTATCGCCGATCACGAAGACGTCTCCCGTGCCTGGCGCCCTCAAATTCTTATCGACGATAGTACGGCCGGCGCGGTCTGCAGGAATGTCAAGCCATTTCGCCGCTGGCGATGCCTCGACGCCCGCCGCCCAGACGATGGTGCGGCATGGCACGAAAGCATCGCCGATCGTCACCCCTTCCGCCGTGCAGGACGTGACGGGTTCGCCGAAGCGCAGCTTGACGCCGAGCTTCTCCAGCTCCTTGCGTGCATAGTCCGAGAGATCTTCCGCGAAAGCAGCCAAAACCCGCGGACCGGCCTCCACGAGAATGATCTTCGCCTTGCGCGTATCGATATTGCGGAACTCCTTCGGCAAGGTCGTCCTCGCCAGTTCGGAGATGATGCCGACAAGCTCCACGCCCGTCGGCCCTGCTCCGACGATGACGAAGGTCAGGAGCGCCTCGCGGACGGCCGGGTCCGTTTCCATCTCCGCCCGCTCGAAAGCCAGCAGGATGCGGCGGCGGATGGTCGTGGCGTCTTCAAGGGTCTTCAATCCCGGCGCCACCGGCTCCCATTCATCGTGGCCGAAATAGGCATGGGTGGCACCAGTTGCCAGCACCAGCGTATCGTAGCCGATCTTCTGCCCATCTTTCAGAAGGACCTCGCGCGCCTCGCCATCGACACCGACGACTTCCGCAAGCAACGTCGTTACCTCCGGCCTGTCCCTGAAGAAGCTGCGGATCGGCCATGCAATCTCGGAAGTCGAGAGCAAGGTGGTCGCGACCTGATAGAGAAGGGGCTGAAAGAGGTGATGATTGCGCTTGTCGATCATCGTAACGCGGACGGGGGCGCCTTTCAGATCGTTGACGAGCTGCACCCCGCCGAAACCGCCCCCGACAACGACAACGTGATGATCCTGCATGGCAACACCTCATGGCTGGACTTCACGGAAAACGTAGGGTTGAGACGGGTAAGCGGCAACTATCTTTTATGCATGGCACCTCTGCATGCCCAGGAGACAGCGAAGCGCCTATTGTGCATAACCGACCGGAACCGACGCGCCGCTCTTCAGCTCCTCCATCGAAATGGATGCGGAGACGTCGAATAGTTCAACCCGGCGCACGAGCTGCTTGTAGATGACATCGTAATGTTCGACACGCGGCAACACGATCTTGAGGATATAGTCATAATTCCCGGTAAGCCGATGCGCCTCCACGATCTCTGGAATGTCGCCGATGACCTTGCGGAAGGATTCGATCCATTCGTCGGCGTGATGCGCCGTTTTGATCAAGGCATAGACGGTGGTCGGCACTCCCATCTTTTCGCGGTCGAGCACGACGATGCGCCGGGCGATATGGCCGCTTTCCTCAAGGCGCTGGATGCGGCGCGAGCAGGCCGAGACCGATAACGCGACGCGATCGGCAAGTTCGGTCACCGATATGCCCGCATTGGTCTGCAAAATTTCGAGAATCTTTCGGTCGCGGTCATCAAGCATGTGCGGTAGCCCTTCATTATCACGCTGTTGTTTTGCACGAATTTGAAGTTTTGCGCAAATTGTTGCGGATGGGTGCGACGATCCCACAAAGTTTGCAAACACAAGGCGCGTGAATCGCAGCACTATCGCCTTACTTACAAACAGGAAGCGGAGAACAGCATTATGCGCACCATAGGTCTCATCGGCGGCATGAGTTTCGAAAGCTCGGCGGTTTATTATCGTCTGATCAATGAAATGGTCCGGGAGCGGCTCGGCGGCCTCTCCTCAGCCGAGCTGATTATGTACTCCGTCAATTTCGAAGAGATCGTCGCACTTCAGAAGGCCGGACGCTGGGACGATGCCGCCGATCGTCTCGCCGATGCTGCGGAACGCCTGCAGGCAGCCGGCGCCGAATGCGTGCTCATCTGCACCAACACCATGCATCTGATCGCTCCCGAGGTCGCCTCGCGCATTTCTGTGCCGCTCATTCACATCATCGACGAAACCGCGGCAGCGCTGAAGGCCGCAGGCCGTGTAAAGCCATTGCTGCTCGCGACGCGCTATACGATGGAACACGGCTTCTATGCCGAGCGCATGGCTGAGAACGGCGTCTCCGTCATGGTTCCCGGCCCCGAGGATCGCACCGTGACGCACGATATCATCTTCAACGAACTCTGCGCCGGCATCATCAAGGACGAGTCGCGCCGGAAGCTGAACGGCATCATCGAGCGCGCCAGGGCCGAAGGTGCCGACAGCGTCATCCTCGGCTGCACCGAGATCTGCCTCATCCTCGACCCGAATGCGCTGATCCTGCCCGGCTTCGATACGACGACGATCCACGCCGAAGCCGCCGTAGACTTTGCCCTTGCCGATGAAAAACCTCGCAGAAACTGCGCAGCCTGATCTCAATCAATTTACTTGACTGAGTCCAATAAATGATAGACACCGTCTTTTATATTTGAGGAGACGATGTCATGCCCCCTGCTGCCGGATTCGCAACCATCGATGCCGTCCGTGACTTCAATCGCTTCTATACGAATTTTCTCGGCGTCCTGAACAAGGCCTATCTCGACAGTCCCTACACGCTGACGGATGTGCGCGTGCTGTTCGAAGTCGGCTTCCGCGGCGGCGTCGCCGCCTCGGCGCTGACGCGCGATCTTCATCTCGATCCCGCTTATCTCAGCCGCATCGTCAAGCGCTTTCGCGAGGATGGATTGGTCGAGACGACACCGGACCCGAACGATGCGCGCAGCCAGGTCATAAAAGTCACCGACAAGGGACAGGCGCAATTCGAGGAGTTCGTCCGCCGCTCGCGCGCTCAGATCTCCGGCCACTTCGAAAAGCTTGCGATCGGCGAACCCGAACGCGTCGTCGCGGCCATGCGAACGATTCAGGACACGCTCGGCGCCGATGAAACCAGTGGGGTACCAGCCATCATCCGCAACCATCGGGCTGGAGACATCGGCTGGATCGTACAAAGTCAGGCACGCTTTTACACTGAGGAATTCGGCTGGGACGACCGCTTCGAGGGACTGGTGGCCGAAGTCGCCGGAAAATTCCTGTCCAATTTCAATCCGCAAAAGGACCGCTGCTGGATCGCCGAAAGGGGCGGCCTGAAAGTCGGCTCCGCCATGATTGCCGATGGCGGCGACGGCATCGCCAAGCTCAGGCTGCTCTATGTCGACAAGACCGCGCGCGGCCTCGGCCTCGGCAAGCTGCTGGTCGACGAATGCGTCCGCTTCTCCCGCGACGCTGGCTACAGAACACTCTCGCTCTGGACCAATGACATTCTCGACACCGCACGCGCCATCTACATCAAGGCGGGCTTCAGGCTTGTGGCGGAGGAAAGGCATCGCATGTTCGGCCCGGAATTGAACGGCCAGACCTGGGAACTTGATTTGTAGGTGTTCTTGGGAGCCTTGCCGCAGGGTGAACCGAATTTGTTGAGCAGGCTCCGCGTGTCATGAAGTCGGGGCATCGCTGCCTCACAAAATACGCGACGCAAAAATTCACTTGATTTGGAAACGATCATTTCCTAAAAGAGTGACATGACGACAGATACTCTCGACACCGCACCGAAGCTTCGTGGACGTCCACGCGAATTCGACATGGATTCCGCGCTGGACGAAGCGCTGCGCGTCTTTTCCGAGCGCGGCTACTATGCGGCCTCGATCAGCGAATTGACGGAAGCCATGGGTCTGACCGCAGGCAGCGTCTACAAGGCGTTCGGCGACAAGCGCGGCGTATTCCTTGCTGCTTTCAGCCGATATCGCCAAGTCCGCCAACAGCTCATCGATGAGACGCTTGCGGAAGCTCCGAGTGGCTATGAAAAACTTCGTGCCTTGGTGATGTTCTTCGCGGAGGCCTCGTGCGGTGAGATCGGCCGCCGCGGTTGTCTCGTGGTCGGAAGCGCGACGGAGCTTGCCCTTTTCGACGAAGAGGTTGCCGGTCGTGTCGGCGTCGCCTTCGATTTCGACGAAAGGCGCATCCTCGATCTGATCCGTCTCGGTCAAGAGGATGGCTCCGTGTCGAAAAATGTCGATCCGGAAAGTACCGCCTGCGCCTTGCTGGCCCTGACGAAGGGCATGCGCGTGATCGGCAAGACCGGCCGCAAGACCGAACAGATGCTCGCCGTCGCAGAGACGGCGATGAAACTGCTGACCTGATTCCCATTGAAATCCAGGGGAACGCTTCCCCCTGCCTGTATTGAGGACAAGACATGCCCGCAATTGCCGCTGTCAAACCGGAGAGCACCCCGCTCCCGGAAAAAACCATTTCGCCGCTTCTCACATTCATGTTCGCCGCCGCCTGCGGGCTGGTGGCCGCCAATCTCTATTATGGTCAGCCTCTCGCCGGCCCTATCAGTCAGTCGCTCGGCTTCAGCCCGGCAGCGACCGGCCTTATCGTCACTCTGACACAGATCGGTTACGGCCTCGGCCTGCTGCTGATCGTGCCACTCGGCGACCTTCTCGAAAACCGGAAACTGGTCCTGACGCTGATTGCGCTTTCCGCCGTCGCGCTTATCGGCGCTGCCTTCGCATGGTCGCCGACGCTGTTCCTGCTCGCCTCGCTCTGCATCGGCCTTGCATCCGTCGCCGTGCAGGTTCTTGTCCCCTTCGCCGCCCATATGGCGCCGGACGCCAGCCGAGGCGCCGTCGTCGGCAACGTCATGAGCGGCCTGCTCGTCGGCATCATGCTCGCCCGTCCGGCCGCCAGCTTCCTGTCCGAGCTTTCGTCCTGGCACTCGGTCTATATCATCTCGGCCGGCATCATGATCGGGCTGATCGTCATCCTGCGCCTCGTTCTGCCGGCCCGCGTTCCGCACACCAAGCTTCACTACGGGCAGCTGCTGTCCTCCATGGGCCATCTCGCGCTCCGCACACCGGTTCTGCAGCGACGCGCGCTGTACCAGGCCTGCATGTTCGGCGCCTTCAGCCTCTTTTGGACGACGACCCCGCTTTTGCTGGCGAGCCCAGTCTTCGGCCTCACGCAAAACGGCATCGCGCTTTTCGCGCTTGCCGGAGCCGCAGGCGCCGTCGCCTCGCCGATTGCCGGACGCGTTGCCGATCGTGGCTGGACCAAGCTTGCCACCGCCTTCGCCCTGACGATTGCGATCGTTGCCTTCCTGATCGGCCATTTTTCCGGCAGCGGTTCATTGCTGGCACTGATCACGCTGACACTCTCCGGCATCATGCTCGACTTCGGCGTCCAGACCAATCTCGTGCTCGGCCAGCGTGCCATCTTCGCGCTCAGCGCCGAGCATCGCAGCCGTCTTAACGGCCTCTACATGGCGACCTTCTTCGCCGGCGGCGCCCTCGGCTCCGCACTCGGCGGCTGGGCCTATGCGACCGGCGGCTGGAGCATGGCCTCCTGGATCGGCGTCGCTTTCCCGGTCATCGCACTGCTTGCCTTCCTGACCGAGAGCAATTCCAGGAAAAGTGCGTAGCGGTTTCCCGTCCGGAATTGCATAGAAACAAAGGGATGCAAGAACTGATCAGGAGGGCTGCGGCATAGCCAGCCGCAGCCAGTCGCATTCCTGCAGGCCGGCACCGTGAAACGGGTCGATCAGCGTGCCGGACACAATGCCCGCCAGAATCTGCGGCGCGGGAGGCACCTTGGCGATGGTGGCGACCAGCCGGTCCCTGATCCAGGCGAGCGCCGCTGAATCAGATTGGTAGAAGGGCGTGAAGGCGGACGAGAGCAGCTGGAACAGCCGCACATGCATCCGCCGCGCCTTGGCATAGGCTGAAAGAGCGGCTTCGATGGTTTCATGCTCCGCAAGCGCATGCGCGAGCGCCGCCACATCGAGCAGAGCCATGTTGGCGCCCTGCCCCAGCTGCGGGCTGGTGGAATGCGCCGCATCGCCGACGAAGACAGTCCGTCCGCTATAGGGCGTCATCACGGTACGATGGGCATAACGCGCCAGCGTCAACTGATCCCAGTCTATGATCTGCTCCAGCAAGGGCTCACATTCCGGCCAATAACCGCGGATCGTCTGCTTCCAGCGTTCAAGCCCGCATCTGCGCACCTCATCGGCATCCGCCACCTTCAAGCTCCAGAACAGGGCCGCCTGCTTCGGCATGTGCGGCCGTCTCCTGCCAACCGGCAAGACGCCGATCATCACGCTCGCCTTGTCATAACGCTGCGTCAGCGCCGCCTGATGCACCAATCCGTCCGGGCAATCCAGCGTCGCCCAGAAGGCGCCGTAGACGAGGTTGCGTGCGCGCGGCGCAACAGATGAGGCCGTCACCAGCTCCGAACGTGCACCACTGGCATCGATGATGAGATCGTAAGGCCCGAGGCGCTCGCCGCCGTCGACGGAAAGATGGCTTCCATCACGCTCTTCCGTCACACCGATGACGCGCTGTCCGGTATGGATCGGGTGTCGCCGTACGGAGACTTCATCGTAAAGAGTGTCGAACAGCGCGGCGCGATGAACGCCAAGCCCATAGCGCCCGCCCGGCAACGCGTTGTAGCGCACGTCGAGGACAATGCGGCCGCGGGTGGTTTCCGTACCGAACAGCCGGTCGATGCGATTGCCGGCGGCATGAATGGCCGGACCGAGGCCCAACGATTCGAGTACGGTCAATCCGGTGGGCTGCAGCATCAGCGCCGAGCCGACCGGGGCCGGGCTATCAAATCTTTCGATGATATCGGTCGTGTGGCCGGCGCGAGTGAGAAAGAGAGAGGCGGCAAGACCGGCAGGTCCGGCGCCGACGATGGCGATCTTCAAAGATTTCACTGTAAAGGCTCAGTCCGGCGATTGATCGAAACGGACACGAGCGGCACGCACGGCCTCGTGATTGGCCTCGGCCCAATTAAGAAGCTGTGCCAACGGCTGGTAGAGCGAATAGCCGAGATCCGTCATGCGGTATTCGACACTCGGCGGCTTTGTCGGGAAGACCTCGCGACCGATATAGCCATCACGCTGAAGTTCACGCAGCGTCTGCGTCAGCATGCGCTGGGAAATATCGGGCACCAGACGGCGCAGCTCGCCGAAACGATATGGCCGTTTTGCCAGTGTTTCGAGTATCAGCACCGACCACTTTCCGCCGATCTGCGAGATCAGATCACGCACCGGACAGTTGCTGAAATCGAGATTGCTGAGATCGACGTCGCGTAACGGCGGGTCTATGCTGTCACGCAGATTGACGACGGCGCTGGCTGCCATACCGGTTCCCTTTTGGTAACTTGGAGCCGAAAAACTGCCTTCTTTACATCGCGAAGTCAATTCCTATTCTAGTGCTAGTCTCTTTTTGAGAGCATCAAGGCCTCTGCGAATTTGCGGCGGTCCAACAAGGGAAAACACATGAGCAGCACTCTTCTCGTCACCGGCGCCGCCGGTCAGCTTGGCAAGCGCGTCATTCATCACCTGCTGGAGACATACAAGATCGCGCCCGGCCGCATCATTGCCGCTACGCGCAGCCCGGAGAAGCTGGCCGACCTCGTCGCCAAGGGCGTTATCACCCGCAAGGCCGATTTCGATGATGCCACCTCCCTGGCCACTGCCTTCGCCGGCGTCGACCGTCTGCTGATTATCAGCACCGACGCGCTCGCCGTCCCCGGCCAGCGCCTGAAGCAGCACACCGCCGCCGTCGAAGCCGCGAAGAAGGCTGGGGTGAAGCATATCCTCTACACGTCGATGCCCGCGCCCGAAAATTCTCTCGTCAGTTTCGCACCCGACCACCTCGGCACGGAAAATGCCATCAAGGCAAGCGGCGTCGGCTATACGATCCTGCGCGACGCCTGGTATTTCGACAACTACCTGATGGGCCTGCCGCACAGCCTCGAAACCGGCAAGTGGTATACCGCGACGGGCGGCGGCCGCGTCAGCAACATCAGCCGCGAAGATTGCGCGCTCGCCATCGCCGCAGCCCTGGCGTCTGACGCAACTGACAGCGCCACCTACACACTGACGGGCTCAACCGCCGTCACCGTCGAGGACGTGGCGAGCGTCGTCAGCAAAATCACCGGCCGTCCGCTTGAAGTGGTGCAGGTCAATGACGAACAGTTCGCCGCAGGTCTCGCCGGTGCCGGCTTGCCGCCATTCGTGGTCGACATGCTCGTTTCCGCCGACGCCAACACCCGCGCGGGCAAATTCGATATCCTGACCAACGATTTCCACAAGCTTACGGGCAAGGAGCCGCAGACGCTGCGCAGCTTCATCGAGGAGCACAAGGCCGCATTGCTCGGCTAAGTTTTAGTGAAGGTCAGGCGAGTCTCTTTTCACCGAGACTTCAAGCATGGCCCCTGACCCCAACCCTCTCCCCGCAAGCGGGGCGAGGGAGTTTTCGCGCTTAGCCCAAGAACTCTCTGTCGTTCCTTCTCCCCGCGATGCGGGGGAGAAGGTTAGGATGAGGGACCAGGCAAAGACAGCGCGGCAAAAAACCAACGCGCCTGACCAGCGTTAAAGGCTACTCCCTCAAACTGTCTGGCCACAAGCCCGGCGGAAACGGCGCACCGTCTCGGCCATGCCATATTCCAGCGCATCGGCTGTCAGCCCGTGCCCGATCGAGGTCTCCGCGAGCTTCGGAATGCGCTTCAGCAGCGCTGGAAGATTGGCGACTGTCAGGTCGTGACCGGCGTTGACATCAAGGCCGTTGGCGAAGGCGGCGTCTGCGGTTTTGCCAAGCGCTTCGAGAATGACGGCAGCCTTCTGCGGATCATCGTAGCAGCCGCCATAGGGGCCGGTGTAAAGCTCGATGCGGTCGGCACCCACGTCCCTGGCGATCTTCACGGCGTCTGCATCGCCGTCACCATCGGCAAACAGCGAGACGCGGCAGCCGATCTTTTTATATTTGGCGACGACGTCGACCAGCAGCTCGCGATTCCTACGGAAATCCCAGCCGTGATCCGATGTTGCCTGCGTGGGATCATCAGGCACGAGCGTCACCTGCTCGGGCTCGGCAGACGCACAAAGATCGAAGAATTCGTCGCTCGGATAGCCCTCGATATTGAACTCCGCTTCCGGAAACTCGTCATCGATCAGCGCACGGATATCGGGCAGATCGGAAAAGCGGACGTGGCGCTGATCGGGGCGCGGATGAACGGTCAGACCGCTGGCACCGGCGGCGAGCGCGATGCGTCCCAAACCCGTGACGCTCGGCCAGGGAAGATCACGCCGATTGCGCAGCATCGCGATGGCGTTGAGGTTCACGGAAAGCTTGGCGGGCATGATCGAAATCCCTGATTTTCAAAGCGGATGACAGCAGCCGTTTTATGCCATTATGCCCTGCAAAACCAACAGGATTCCGACATCAACCCATGCAAAACTTTGATGCGCGCATCAGTCACGCACCACCGCTTGGTGACGCATCGGCGGCAAGTCCTTTTTGCGGATATCGATACCTGGGCAACGGCCCCTAACGAACGATGGTCAACGTCTCGGCAGCGCGGGTAATGGCCGTATAGAGCCAGCGCTCGCGGGTATCGCGAAAAGCCCAGCTCTCGTCGAACAGCACGACGTTGTTCCACTGCGAACCCTGCGCCTTATGGACGGTCAGCGCATAGCCGTAGTCGAATTCGTCGTACCGTTTGCGCGTCGACCACGGGATTTCGCCCTCGACATCCTCGAAAGCCTGCTTCAACAGCTTGATCTTGGCAGCACCGCGGTCCATGTCGTCGTCTTCCGGGCGCACCAGCAGATTGATGCCCGGCTTCGTCGTTTCCCGGGAAGAGGTCATGACCTGCCAGAGCGAGCCGTTGAGCAGTCCCTTGGCGGGATCGTTGCGCAGGCAGACCAGCTTGTCGCCGGATTGCGGATAGTCGGCCGTAAACCCTTTCAGCTCGCGCAGACGCTGATTGTAGCGCCGGCGCGTCCTGTTCGTGCCGACGAGCACCTGATCGGCCTCCATCACCAGCGGCTGCGTGACCTCGTTCTTCGAAATCACCTGCGCGGCACCATAGTCGCCATGCATGATCTCCTTGCCTTCGCGCACCTGCATGGCGAGCTGGATGATCGGATTGTCGCGGGCCTGACGATGAATATCCGTCAGCAGGTAATCCGGCTCCTCATTCGTGAAGAACCCGCCGCCGGAAACGGGCGGAAGCTGGCCGGGGTCGCCGAGCACCAGAATGGGCGTTCCGAAGCTCATCAGATCCTTACCGAGCGCTTCATCCACCATCGAGCATTCGTCGACGATGATCAACGCCGCCTTGGCGACCGGGCTCTGGCGGTTGATCGTAAACATCGGTGCGATCGATGTCTTGCCCGTCTCTTCGTCCTCGACGGCCTCTTCGCCGCGCGGCCGGTAGATCAGCGAATGGATCGTCTTGGCATTCGAAGCGCCGCGCGAGCGCAGCACCTGCGCCGCCTTGCCTGTGAAGGCCGCAAACAGCACCTCGCCGTCCACATGCTCGGCAAAATGCCGCGCAAGCGTCGTCTTGCCCGTGCCGGCATAGCCGAACAGACGGAACAGCGGCGAGCGACCCTCCTTCAGCCACTTGGCAACGGCCTGGAGCGCTTCATCTTGTTGCGGCGCGAATTGCATGGGCCGAATTGGCAGGATTCGGCGGCAGGAAGCAAGCAGTAAAAAAATACCCGGCGCGCTGGGAATAAAATCGGAGGCACCGGTGTCTCATGTCCGGCAGCGCGCAAAGCGAGGCCTGGGCAACTACCGTCCACCACCCGAGGAGAGACATCATGAAGACCCTGAGTTTCCTGGCCGCGCTCGCTGCGGCATCTGCCTTTGCCACAGCCGCTTTCGCCGCGGCACCCGTCAAGACGGTCGAAAGCGCCAAAGGCAAGGTACTTGCCGGTGAAAACGGCAAGACGCTCTACACCTTCAAGAACGACAAGGCCGGCGTATCCAATTGCAACGGCGATTGCCAGAAAGCCTGGCCGCCGCTCATGGCCGATAGCAAAGCCAAGGCGGAAGGTGCATACTCGATCATTACCCGCAAGGACGGGATGAAACAATGGGCAAAGGACGGCATGCCGCTCTACTTCTTCGTCAAGGATGCAAAGCCCGGTGATGTTGCCGGCGACGGCTTCAACGGCGTATGGAATGCCGCGCGGCCCTGACCGGACCGGAAACGGCGCGGCAGGATCTTCCTCCGCGCCGGACAGCTTCGAGGCCGAGGTGCTGGCGCTCCTCCCCTCGCTGCGGCGCTATTCCCGCAGCCTTACCCGTTCGGATGCCGATGGCGAAGACCTGCTTCAGGATTGCGTCGAGAAGGTTCTGACCCGGCGCAGCCAATGGCACGGGCCGAACCTGCGCGGCTGGGTCCTCACCATCATGACCAATCTCTATCGCAACGGACTGCGCCAGCAGGGCAATCGCAGCTTCGTCGATATCGATGACAACAGCCATTTATCCGCAACCGAAACCGACAACGATCCATTACAGAAGTCACGCCTTGAAACGGCTCTGAACAGCCTCGGAGAGGACTATCGCGCGGTGCTGATGCTCGTCGTCGTCGAAGGCTACAGCTATCAGGATGTCGCCGATATGCTCGACATCCCGATCGGCACCGTGATGTCGCGCCTGTCGCGCGCACGCCGGAAGATGACCAGCCTGCTGAATGAGGACAATGTTGTCACGCTTCGGAGACCAAGATGAACGAAAACAACCCGACCGTGACCGAAGCTGACCTTCATGCCTTTGCCGATGGGCTGCTGCCGCAGGAAAAGCAGGCGGAATTGCAGACATGGCTAACCGAAAATCCCGAAGACGCTGCCGCCGTTGCGGCATGGCAGGCCCAGAACGATGACATCCGGGCGATGTTCTCCCCCTATGCGGTATCGAAGCAAGGCGACGGAGACCTCATCCTGCCAAAGGGAAAAGTATCGATCGGACAATCGGTGATGCCTCATCGAAGCAGTTGGCTGATGATGTTCGCCGCCTCGGTGGCATTATTCTTCGCTGGAGCCGCGGCCGGCCACTTCGGTCCTGATCTTTTCGCTCGGCCCGCGTTGCAGCTGACATCGATCGAGGCATTGCCGCAGCAGGCGCGCTCGGCCTTCGCCGTCTATGCGAGCGACGTCCGCCACCCAGTCGAAGTCGGCGCGGATCAGGAGGCGCATCTCGCCACCTGGCTCGGCAAGCGCATGAACATTGCCGGCCTCAAGGTGCCGAGCCTGCAGAAATTGGGCTTCCAGCTCGTCGGCGGCCGGCTGCTGCCGGTGAACGGCACGCCGGGCGCGCTGTTCATGTATGAAAATGCCACCGGCCAGCGCCTGACCGTGCTGATGGGACGCAACAGCGGCAACACCACGACCAGCTTCCGTTTCGCCAGCGACAACGCCGTCGAGACCTTCTACTGGATCGACGGCACCCTCGGCTACGCCGTGACCGGCGAGATCTCACGCGACATGCTGCGGCAGGTGGCGGACGAGTGCTACAGGCAGTTCTCGTCTTGAGGATGGCCCCAAGAGGAGCCCTCCTTTAACGCCAGGGATCGTTCTCCAGCATGATCGGCTTGCCATGCGGCGTCGCCTCCGCCGCACGTTGCCAGCTCTGCTGCAAAGCGAGAATCGAATCAGTATCGGCGATACCCTTCGCGACAAGCAAACCTGACAGCGCCGTCACCCAGCAATCGAAATAGTCACTGCCGTCAGCCGCGCGGCCCGGCTTGTGCAATTCGGCCGACAGCCGTTCCGCCCATTCGCTCCAGGCAAACAGGCCCTTCTCGTGCAGATGAACCGTCATCGCAAAGGCGTCCGCCGCCCAGGGCTCGGGAAAGACCGGCTCGCCATCGGCTGATTTCGGCAATCCTGGCGATTGCGTCAGAAGCGAGGCGATCTCACACGCGCTCAAGGTAACTCTCCCAGGCATCGATCGAGACGGTCAGCGAGGGATCGGCGCCCTCGCCCCAGATCTCGGCGCCGTCGAAGGCGACCGTATAGACCCATTGCGGATTTTCGCCGCGGCCATGGGCGTTGTCGTCGGGGAAGACGAAGGAGCCCTGCACCGCTTCGACGATACCCGTCTTGGCTCGGGCATAGCGCGGTAATCTCGTATGGCCCGTCGGATTGAAATTCTTCGTCCGCACGTGATCGCCCACGGCGAAAAGCGGCGCTGAATTAACCGGCCGATCGCAAGGGCCGCCTTTTGCCAAAACGCCATCGACTATTTCAGCCTTCAGAACCCGCTTCGGCACCCTACCCTGCTCGAGCGAGTGACCGATACGCAGTTCCTCGGCTGTTGCAAAACCGTGCCGCTCCAAAAGCATGTCGACGGCACGGATCCAGATCTCGTAGTAGCTGGCGCCAAGATAGCTCGCCGGCGGAATGTTTTCGCGCGCATGCCGGCTTTCATCGATGTTCCAGGCGCCAAAGGCGCCACAGGAGAGCGTGATGCCGAGCGCGCGCTTTTCCCATTCGGCATGAAAATAGGGCTCGTTCTGTTCCGGTGCTATCGGGCCGAAGCCCATCTGGCCGCCGAGATCATGCGGGCCGTTCATAATGTGGCCTCCGGCGGCGCCTTGGCAAGCGCGGTTCCGATCATCGCGTCGCGGCTGACGAGGTCCGCGAGCGCCGCTTCGTCCATGCCCTCGGAACCGGCCGGCCGCTCGGGGATCACCAGATAGCGAAGCTCCGCCGTCGAATCCCATACGCGGATCCTCGTCTCCTGCGGCAGTGTGAGACCAAATTCGGCGAGCACGCCGCGCGGGTCGATCACCGCACGCGAGCGATAGGCCGGCGCCTTGTACCAAACCGGCGGCAGCCCGAGCACGGCCCAAGGATAGCAGGAGCAAAGCGTGCAGACGATCAGATTATGCATTTCCGGCGTATTGAAAACCGCGCGCATGTGCTCGCCCTGACGGCCGGTAAAGCCGAGGCTTGCGATCGCCGCCGTCGCATCGCGCCGCAGCCAGTCGGCAAAATGGGAATCGCTCCAGGCTTTCGCCACCACCTGCGCGCCGTTGCGCGGCCCAACCTTCGTCTCATAGGTCTCGACGATGCGGTCGATCGCCGCCGGATCGATCAAACCCTTTTCCGTCAGCAGCGTCTCGAGCGCCTTCACCCGCGCCTGCATGTCCGAATAATGGTTGTCGTGGTGATGATCGTCGTCGGCATGCGAATGTCCGCGGGACATGGCTGTCTCCTGTCTCTTGCGCGTTACTTTAGCATCGGCCAGAGACTGAGCACCAGCAGGACAGCCATGGTGATGTTGAACCATTTCAGCCGAACGGGATCGGAGAGCCAATCGCGCAGCGCCGAACCGAAGCCAGCCCAGGTCGACACGCTCGGCACGTTCACGATGGCAAATGCAAAACCGACGAGAAGAACGCTGAAGAGGTAGAGTTGCTCGTTGGTGTAGGTCGCCATGGCGGTGACAGCCATGACCCAAGCCTTGGGATTGACCCATTGGAACGCCGCGGCACTCATGAAACTCATCGGCTGCGCCGAGCCTTCGCTCTCCGTCAGGCTGCGTGACGTGCCGATCTTCCAGGCGATCCAAACCAGATAGGCGCCGCCGGCAAATTTCAGCGCAGTGTAGAGCAGCGGCGCCGTATGAAGCACAGCGCCAAGGCCAAGGCCGACGCCGAGCAGCAGCGACAGGAAACCGACACCGATGCCAAGCATGTGCGGAATGGTGCGCCGGAAACCGAAATTCACGCCGGAAGCAAACAACATCATGTTGTTCGGCCCAGGCGTGATCGAGGTCGTGAATGCAAAAAGTAAGAGAGCCAGAAATGTATCCAGCGCCATGATGCCTCCCAGGACACCGTATGCAATGATGGACGGCATCCAAAATTCTTCTCAATGCGCGTGGAATACGACGGCGCATGTCCGTGCGACATTAATTGGCCGACCACATTAACGCCATAGCGCGATTGTCACCGTGACATGCGGATGCCGATTGAAATACGGTTGAATGCCCCTATCCTTCGTTTTTCTGCAGCGAGGAAAGACCATGCGCGCGCCCATCCCGACAGTCACCCTTCCCTCCGGCATCACGGTTCCGGCGCTCGGCCAGGGAACTTGGAATATGGGGGAGAGTGCCGCCACGGCCAGAGACGAGATCACCAGCCTCAAAACCGGACTGGACCTCGGCATGACGCTGATCGATACGGCGGAAATGTACGCAGACGGCGGTTCGGAGGAGATCGTCGGCAAGGCGATCGAAGGCCGCCGCGACGAAGTCTTCCTGGTCAGCAAGGTCTACCCTGCCAATGCAAGCAGCAAAGGCGCGGCCGAAGCCTGCGAGCGGAGCCTGAAGCGCCTGAACACCGATCGCATCGATCTCTACCTGCTGCATTGGCGCGGCAGCTATCCGCTTGAAGAGACGGTGGAGGCTTTCGAAGGCCTGAAGGCGGCCGGTAAGATCGAGGCCTGGGGCGTATCGAATTTCGATCTCGCCGATATGGACGAGCTGCTTTCCGTGCCGAATGGCGGTAATGTCGCCGCCAACCAGGTGCTCTACAATCTTGGCCGGCGCGGCATCGAATATGACCTCCTTCCATGGTGCCAGGAACGCAGCATTCCGATCATGGCTTATTCCCCGGTCGAGCAAGGCCGTTTGCTCCATCACCCAGAGCTGATCCGCCTCGCCAAGACGTATCAGGCGACACCGGCCCAGATCGCTCTCGCCTTTCTGCTGGAGCGCGACAATGTGATAGCCATCCCAAAATCCTCGAACCCGCAGCGTGTCGAGGAAAACCGTGGCTCCATAGATATCGACATAACCGATGAGGATTGGGCCGTGCTCGACGCTGCCTTCCCGCCGCCATCGCGAAAAAAGTCGTTGGAAATGCTGTAGGTTTCAGGCGGCCGCCTTCTGTTGCGCAACGATCAGCTCGATCGCCCGGAAGACGTCGATCTCTCGCCAGTCGGCGGGATCGCGATAGGTCGGATAAAGCGAGAAAGCCGCGGCGGCAATCTCGTCGACGGTTCGCCGCTTCGTCCTGCGGCCGGCAAGCGCAGCCTTGGTGTAAGCACCGAAATGATCCTCGGTCACACCCCAGCCCGCATAGAAGGGCGCGGCATAGCAGCGAACCGGAATGCCGCGAAGCAGCGCATCGAAACCGAACTGGCTCGAAACCGTCCAGACCTCGTCGGCGACTTCAAGGATCGACGCGACCGACACCTCGTCGTCAACAAGGATTGCATCGCCCCTTGAAGCACCATTTGTAAGATAACCCTTACGAAGCCCGGCCATGACATCCGGATGGGTGCGGATGAGGCATTGCGCATCGCTCGCCAGCCCATCGGCAAGCATCTTCTCGAAGGAGGCCTTCGAACCGAGCGCCCTGCCAACGGAAACGTCGCCGACCACCTGATCGACAAGCAGAATGCGACGCTTCGCCGTCCGATCGATGGCTGGCGATCGATGAGGGAGATGATTGTATTTCGAAAGCTTGTTGCGAACGATCTGCTCTCGGATAGCGCGGCCGAGCTCCGCCGCCGCCCCGGCCTCCTCAATCAACCGCTCGAGTCGCGACGGCGCGCTGGCATCGACAGGCAGGCCGAGATCGTCGATGACGATGGACAGCGGAATGGCGCCGGACTTGCCAAGCCCCATGGACCGCAGGAAACCATCTTCCAGATGCCAGTGGCGCAACCGGCGAAACCGCGCAGTCCTCATCGCCATCTTGGCAGGGGCACGGCCGCCCCAGGACACGATGCCACCGATACCTGGCGACAATGCCGACGCAAGTTTCTGCGGGCCGAAATAATGGCCGAGCCAGGGAAAATCGCCACGGACGAAGAAGGCGGCGCCGAGGCGCATGTCCGCAGGCGGATGCCATGGCTTTTCGCCGAGATCAGCCATTGTTGCCGTGTTTCCCCTTCTCCCCTCGGGGAGAAGGTGCCGTCAGGCGGATGAGGGGGTATCTGCCAGGACTACGAAAATTCGCGAATTCAAATCGGAAAGCCCCCCTCATCCGGCCCTTCGGGCCACCTTCTCCCCAAGGGGAGAAGGAGTTTGCAGCGCCGATTTGCCTCATATGCGATCCCCCTCGACGCTACAGGTTCTCACATCCCCTGCGAGCCGCGATTCATCGCGGCAATGCCGGTACGGCAGACTTCGATCAGGCCGAGCGGCTTGATGATGGCGATGAACTGGTCGATCTTCGAGGACTTGCCGGTGATCTCGAGAATGAAGTGCTCGATGGTCGCATCCACCACTTTGGCATGGAATGCGTCGGCCAGCCGCAACGTCTCGGCACGCATTTCACCGCTTCCGGTCACCTTCAGCAACGCCACTTCGCGCTCGATCGGCCGCTCCTGGCCGAGTTCGCGGGCACGCACGGTGAGATCGACGACGCGGTGAACGGGAACGATGCGCTCAAGCTGCGCCTTGATCTGCTCCAGCACCTGCGGCGTGCCGCGCGTAACGACCGTGATCCGCGACAGATGCGCCTGATGCTCCGTCTCCGAAACCGTGAGGCTTTCGATGTTGTAGCCACGGCCGGAAAAGAGGCCGATGACGCGGGCGAGAACGCCGGGCTCGTTGTCGACAAGCACAGAGAGCGTATGGCTCTCGGCCGCCGCGGTTTCCGGCGAAATGAAATAGGCGGAGCCCGTGGGTTGAAGGTGTGCGTTCATTATTCCTGTTCCGTTTCCTCGGTTTTTGTTCGGTGTGCCAGCGAGATCGACCGAGAACGCGGCTTGCACCGCGCCCCCGCTATCGATCAAACCAGCTGGCGACCCTTGGCGTCGATCGCATTGGCGACGGCCTCATCGGTCGCCTCGTCCGGCAGCAGCATTTCGTTATGCGCCTTGCCCGAGGGGATCATCGGGAAGCAGTTGGCGAGATTGGCGACGCGGCAATCGAAGATGACCGGCTTCTTGACGTCGATCATTTCCTGGATGGCGGCATCGAGATCGCCCGGCTTTTCGCAGCGCAGGCCGACGGCGCCATAGGCTTCCGCAAGCTTGACGAAATCCGGCATCGCTTCCGTGTAGGAATTGGAGAGACGATTGCCGTGCAGCAGCTGCTGCCATTGGCGAACCATGCCCATGTACTGGTTGTTGAGGATGAAGATCTTGATCGGCGCATCGTGCTGGATCGCAGCCGACATTTCCTGAATGCACATCTGGATCGAAGCGTCGCCGGCAATGTCGATGACCAGGCTTTCCGGATGGGCGATCTGAACGCCGAGCGCTGCCGGCAGGCCATAGCCCATGGTGCCGAGGCCGCCCGAGGTCATCCAGCGGTTCGGCTGCTCGAAACCGTAGAACTGCGCCGCCCACATCTGGTGCTGACCGACCTCGGTGGTGATGTACGTATCGCGATGCTTCGTCAGCTCGTAGAGGCGCTGGATCGCATATTGCGGCATGATGACATCGTCGCTCGCCTTATAGGCAAAAGAATTGCGCGCACGCCAGCGGGCAACATCGGCCCACCAGTCGCCGAGGCGGTCCGCTGCGGGCTTCTGCGGCAGCGCGCGCCACAGCCGAACCATGTCTTCCAGAACATTGCCGACATCGCCGAGAATACCGACATCGACACGGACGTTCTTGTTGATCGAAGACGGATCGATATCGATATGGATCTTCTTCGAGTTCGGCGAGAAGGCGTTCAGGCGACCGGTAATGCGGTCGTCGAAACGCGCGCCGATGCAGACCATGACGTCGCAATCATGCATCGCCATATTGGCTTCGTAGGAGCCGTGCATGCCGAGCATGCCGAGCCAGTTCTTGCCCGAGGCCGGATAGGCACCGAGACCCATCAGCGTCGAGGTGATCGGGAAGTTCGTCAGCTCGACCAGTTCGCGCAGCAGCTTGGACGCTTCCGGACCCGAATTGACGACACCGCCGCCGGAATAGATGACCGGACGACGGGCATTCTTCATCAACTCGATCGCCTGGTTGATCTTGTTGAGGTCGCCCTGGATCTTCGGCTGATAGCTTTTCTGGACATGGTGCGCTTCCGGCGGCGTATAGGTGCCGGTCGCAAACTGGATATCCTTCGGGATGTCGACGACGACGGGACCCGGACGGCCTGATTGCGCGATGCGGAAGGCTTCATGAATGACGGCAGCCAGCTCGTTGACGTCCTTGACCAGCCAGTTGTGCTTGGTGCAAGGCCGGGTGATGCCGACGGTATCGCATTCCTGGAACGCGTCGGAGCCGATCAGCGTGGTCGGAACCTGGCCACTCAGGCAGACGAGCGGGATCGAATCCATCAAGGCGTCCTGCAGCGGCGTAACCGCATTGGTCGCGCCCGGACCGGAGGTGACCAGCATGACGCCGACCTTGCCGGTGGAGCGGGCATAACCTTCGGCCGCATGGCCGGCGCCCTGCTCGTGGCGTACGAGAATGTGCTTGATATCATCCTGCTGGAAGATCTCGTCATAGATCGGAAGCACGGCGCCGCCCGGATAACCGAAGATGTGTTCGACGCCATTGTCCCTGAGCGCCTGCAACACGATCTCCGCGCCTGTCATTCGATTGCCGCTCGCCTGATTATCTGTGCCGGTCATACGTTTGTTCCGCTGTCTGCTGGAGGTTTGGAAAGATGAAATCTCGATTTCGGGCATAAAAAAAGGCCCCTTGGGGAGCCTGTCATCTAGCGCATGGGTGGCTGTCGCCGGACGGTTACACCATCCTGCCCATGCGCTTTCCCACCACGATAAGAACGATCGAGTTTTTCATGGGCCGAAGTGATAGACAGAAAATTTCGAAGCGTCAACGCGTGAAGCAATAAAAAATCGCGGCCGCCTCATAACCCTGTAAAAAGCGCGGATAGTAGACAGGGTTTTGTTAAGCCCATTTCTCTATGCTCCGACATCTAATAGTTGGGGTAGCTGTTTGCTGAATAATGATCTGCAGACATCCGGCAAGGCTGGAGATTTGGATCGTCGCGACAAATTGAAGCCGGGAAATCGCTTCCTTGGCCGCGTTGTCGCATGCAACGGCTCACGCGCCACGATCGCCGCCGTTGCAGAAGCCGGCGGTACGGATCTCACCGAACTCTGGTCTGTCGGCAGGCTGATTTCCATCAGCGTCGGATCGAACCGCGTGGCGGCCCTCGTCTATTCCATGAACACTCAGGGCGTCGGCTGGGGCGAAGGACAGGACAATCTCTTCCGCATCGAAGTGGAATTGCTGGGCGAAGTCCGCGTCGAACCGGACGGCCGCGAAGAATTTTCGAGCGGCATTTCCGCCTACCCCTATCTCGGCGCCATCGCTCATCGCATCCGCGCGGCAGACCTCATGCGCATCTTCGATGCCGGCAAGGGCAACAGCTGCGTCATCGGCAAGCTGACGCAGGACGAAAGCATCGATGCCGCCATCCATATTCCGTCGATGCTGTCGAAGCATTTCGCCGTTGTCGGCTCGACCGGCGTCGGCAAATCGACCGCCGTCTCGCTGCTGCTGCACAAGGCGATCAGCACCGATCCGAAACTGCGCGTGCTGATCCTCGACCCGCACAATGAATTCGCCGCCGCCTTCCCCAGGCACGCCGTCGTCATTGACACGGATACACTCGATCTGCCGTTCTGGCTGATGCGGCTGGACGAATTCAGCGAAGTCGTCTTCCGAGGCCGTCCGGCCGTGCCGGAGGAACTCGATGCGCTCCGCGATCTCATTCCCGAAGCGAGACGCGCCTTCCGCGGCAGCGATTCAAGCCTGATGCGCCGTCAAACGGAAAAGTCTTCCGTGACGGCGGACACGCCCGTTCCCTATCGCATGGCCGATCTGCTGGCGCAGATCGACGAGCGCATCGGCCGCCTCGAAGGCCGCCAGGAAAAGCCGCATCTGCGCTCGCTGAAGATGCGCATCATCTCGGCGATCAACGATCCGCGCTACCACTTCATGTTCTCCAACAATACGATCACCGATACGATCATGGAGACCATCGCCAAGATCTTCCGCATCCCGGGAGACGGCAAGCCGATCTGCACATTTCAGCTTGCCGGAATTCCCTCGGAAGTCATCAATTCCGTCGCCTCGGTGCTCTGCCGCATGGCATTCGAACTGGCGCTCTGGAGCGATGGCGCGATCCATATGCTGGTCGTCTGCGAGGAAGCACACCGTTACATTCCCGCCGATCCGAATCTCGGCTTCTTCCCGACGCGGCAGGCCATCGCCCGCATCGCCAAGGAAGGCCGCAAATACGGAGTATCGCTCGGCATCATCACCCAGCGGCCGGGCGAACTCGACCAGACGATCCTGTCGCAATGCTCGACGCTGTTTGCCATGCGCCTCGCCAACGATCGCGACCAGGAAATCATCCGTTCGGCCATCCCGAATTCCTCGATCTCCACGACCAGCTTCCTGTCATCGATCGGCAATGGCGAAGCGATCGCCTTCGGCGAGGCCATCGCAGTCCCCATGCGCATGCGCTTTTCACAGGTCGATCGGCATTTGCTGCCGAAAGCCAGCGGCAGTGTGGCGAAAACCAGCGAGGACTCGCCGGACACGGTCGATCTGCGCACGATCATCAGCCGCATGCGCTCGATTTCGGGTCCCGACATCAGTCCTCCGCAGCAGAACTACAATGCTGTGCCCATAACGGATATCAAGGATGACTTCGACGAAGGGCCAGTCCAGCGAACAATTCCGCATCAAGCGGAATCGGGCCTGCCACCGATCGAACCTTACCGTCCCGACATGCTGCCTCGTACCGCCCCACCGCAACCGGCAGCAGCTTCGCAAACATCGATCGACAGTAAGCTTGCGGAATTGCGCCGTGAACTCCGCAGCGACGAGGGAGGCGCGCACCCTGTGGTGCCAAGGGAACTCGCCCCGCCTCCGCGGCGGGAATCCGGCTTGTCCTTGCGGGACAGCATCCTGAAAAAGCCCCTGAGCAGTCTTTACGACAAGGACTGACACCCCGAACTACAGGCTCAAGCGCTCCCAACTCTCGTCCATCTGATTGCGGAACCAAGTCATCTGCCGCTTGGCATATTGCCGCGTCGCCGCCGCTCCTGCTTCAAGCACGTCCGCGCGCGTCATCTCGCCTTTCAGCATCGCGGCGATCTGGGCAACGCCGATCGCCTTCATGACAGGCATTTCCGGCGGCAGGTCCAGTGCCAGGAGGGCTTGCACCTCTTCCTCGGCGCCAATTGCCAGCATCTTCTCGAAGCGGCCGTTGATGCGCTCGTGCAGCACGGTGCGGTCGGGCAGCACGACGATCTTCCGCGCGCGGTCGGGATCGACGACCATTGGTCCGGTCTTGCCTTGAAAGGCAGCGATCGACCGGCCGGTCGCTTCGATCACCTCGAGCGCACGAACGATACGCTGCCCGTCCTGCGGGTTCAAAGTTTCCGCGACGGCGCGATCACGCTCAGCGAGCTCGCGATGCAGCACTTCAGCCCCCTCCGCCAGCAGCCGGCCGCGGAGCCGATTACGGATATCGGACGGTATCTCGGGTATGTCGGAAAGCCCGCCAGTTAGCGCCTTGAAATAGAGCCCCGTGCCGCCGACGAAGACAGGCATTCTCCCCTCGCCGCGCAGACGCTCGACCAAGGCGCCGGCCTCGCGTAGCCAGACACCTGTCGAATAGGCCTGCGCCGCCGGAATGTGGCCGTAAAGATGGTGCGGAATGCCCTCCATATCTGCCTCTGAGGGGCGCGCAGTGAGGATGCGCAGGGTGTTATAAATCTGCATGCTGTCGGCATTGACGACAACGCCATCATGAGAACGCGCCAATTCTACGGCCAGCGCGGACTTGCCGCTGGCGGTCGGCCCGGTTATCAGGATCGCGTCGATATCGCTCATAAGGTTTCTGCTCATGGCCTTCGTTGCCACGCTTATTGCCAATCCGTCAAATCCCGTTCTTGTTCCGGCCATCGCCGAGCAGGCGGCTGAAACGGTCAAGGCGTCCGGACTGTACTGGCTGGCCGACGGCATTGCCTGCGATATCGCGCTGCGCGACGGTACGGACCTGCAGGCCGCAGAGGCCAATCTCCTGGCGATAATCGGCAGCGCGCGAATCGATCTCGTCATCCAGGAAGCGGAAACCCGCCGCAAGAAGCTGCTGATCGCCGACATGGATTCCACCATGATCGGCCAGGAGTGCATAGACGAGCTCGCCGCCGAAATCGGCCTCAAGGAGAAGGTCGCCGACATCACCGCGCGCGCGATGAACGGCGAGATTGCCTTCGAACCGGCCCTGCGCGAGCGCGTGACTCTGCTGAAGGGATTGCCGATCTCCGTTGTCGACGATGTCATTGCCAAGCGCATCACGCTCACGCCGGGCGGCCCTGAACTCATCGCCACCATGAAGGCGAAGGGCTATTACACCGCCCTCGTTTCCGGCGGCTTCACCGTCTTCACCAGCCGGATCGGCATGGCCCTCGGCTTCGACGAGAACCGGGCGAATGTCCTGCTGGAAGAAAGCGGCATCCTGACCGGCCTCGTCGAGGAGCCGATCCTCGGCAAGCAGGCCAAGGTGGATGCGCTGAACGATATCGCCGAGAGGCTCGGCATTTCCGTTGATGAGGCGTTGGCCGTCGGCGACGGCGCCAACGACCTCGGCATGCTGCAGCTTGCCGGCTCCGGCGTCGCGCTCCATGCCAAGCCGACGGTTTCCGCACAAGCAGGAATGCGCATCGACCACGGCGATCTGACTGCCCTGCTCTATATCCAAGGCTATCGCAAGACGGACTTCGTCAAGCCGTAGAACGGCACGAAGCGCCGAAATCAGGGGCCACAGATGATCATCGCCAAAACCGACCGCCTCGTCATCCGCAACTGGCGCGAGACGGATCGCGACCTGGCCTACGAGATCAACTCCGACGAAGCCGTCATGGAATTTTACCCGTTCCGCCGCAATCGTGCGGAAGCAGACGTTTTCTTCGACCGCGTTCGGTCGATGATCGCGGAAACCGGGCTCGGCCTCTACGTGCTGGAGTTGAAGGAAAGCGGCGAAGCGATCGGCTATTGCGGGCTGATGCGAACGGATCATCTGGAACCGTTCGTCCCGGCCGGAACGATAGAGATCGGCTGGCGGCTGGTGGCGCGGCAATGGGGCAAGGGGCTGGTCACCGAAGCGGCGCGGACATTGCTGGCCTATGGCTTCGGAAAGCTCGGCCTCAATCAAATCGTTTCCTTCGCCGTGCACAACAACATCAGATCGACCGCGGTAATGGAGCGGATCGGCATGCATCGCGTCGAGGGCGGCGATTTCGATCACCCCAGCGTCCCCGACACTCATCCCCATTTGCGGCGCCATGTCCTCTACCGCCTGACGGCAGCCGAGTGGCGCTCCGCGCAATGACGAAAATCGAAACATCTCGGCTCATCCTGCGGCCATGCATGGAAGAAGATCGGGAGCTGTTTCATGAGCTGAGCTCCGATCCGGCCGTTCTCGAATTCTTTCCCTTCCGCCGCAGCCGCAAGGATGCGGACGCCATATTCACCATGATCCGGAACGTGACGCCGGAACCCGGATTCGAGCTTCTCGTCATGGTCTTGAAGCACAGCGGCGAGGCAATCGGGTTCTGCGGACTATCGAAACTGCAGCTCCCGCCCCTCTTGCCGCAGGATGCCGTGGAAATCGGTTGGCGGATCTCAGCACGCCATTGGAACAACGGCCACGCGACCGAATCCGGCGTGGCTCTTCTGCATCATGCATTCACGCGGCTGGAGATCGATGAAATCCTGTCGATTGCCGTGCGTGACAACAGGCGTGCACGCGCTGCGATGGCCAAGATCGGCATGCGGCGCGATCCGGCCTGCGATTTCGACCATCCGCACATTCCGGAGACGCATCCGCATCTAAAGCGTCATGTCGTCTATCGCCTGGGTGCCGCGGAATGGCGTGTGCAGCAGGACGGACGAAGAACGCGTTGAATCCTATTCCAGCGCAACGGCGATGAAGCGCAGATCACCATTCGGAGACGCGATCATCATTTGCGCGTTGCGGCGTCCTTCCCGCTTCAGCGAAGCCACCTTCTCCGAAGCCGCACTCGGAGTCTGGACGAATTCCTGAGCAACCTCCACGACGACGTCGCCGGGCTTCAGTCCTTTTTCCGCCGCTGCCGAACCTGGCGCCACTTCGGTAATGACGACGCCATCGACGCTGTCGGCTATGCCGAAGCTCTTGCGGTTTTCGGCCGTCAGTGTCGCAAGCTTCATTCCGAGTATGTTCGACGTTGCCTGTGCTGGCGGCTGAGCCTGTGGCGATTGCTGCGGATCACTGCCCTGATCCTGCCCATCCATGCCGTCGTCATTGCCATTCTCTCCCTCGTCAGGGTTGATGACGCCGTCGCCATTGCTCTTGTCGTCGGGCGCGAGCTGCGGCTTCTTGTTCTTGTCGGTGCTGGCCGCGGCAGCCTGATCGCTGTCCTCCAGTCGGCCGAGGGTCACCTTGACCGTCTGCTCCTTGCCGTCGCGATGGATGACGACATCGACTTCCTTGCCGACGGGGCTTTCGGCAACGATGCGCGACAGATCGCGCATTTCGTCCACATCCTTGCCATCGAATTTCAGGATGACATCGCCCGCCTTTATCGAGCCGTTGTCCACCGGGCCGCCCTTGATGACGCCGGCCACGAGCGCACCCTTGGCGCTGCCAAGACCAAGGCTGTTGGCGACATCATCCGTGACCGGCTGAATACGCACGCCGAGCCAGCCGCGGCGGGTCTCACCGAAATCCTTGAGCTGATTGACAACGCCTTCCGCCAGTTCGGACGGTACGGCAAAACCGATGCCGATCGAGCCGCCGCTCGGGGAGATGATGGCGGTGTTGATGCCGATCACCTCGCCTTTCATATTGAAGAGCGGACCGCCGGAATTGCCCTTGTTGATTGCCGCGTCCGTCTGAATGAAATTGTCGTACGGACCGGCATTGATATTGCGCCCGCGCGCCGAGACGATGCCGATGGTCACGGAGCCGCCGAGGCCGAAAGGATTGCCGATTGCCATGACCCAGTCGCCGATCCTCATCTTGGAGGAATCGCCAAACTTCACGGCCGTCAGCGGATGTTTCGGCTCGACCTTGAGAACCGAAAGATCGGTCTTCGTATCCGTCCCGATCAGCTTGGCCTTCAGTTTGGTACCGTTCGGAAAGATCGCTTCGATATCGTCGGCGCCTTCGATGACGTGATTGTTGGTGACGATATAGCCTGTGGGATCGATGACGAAGCCGGAGCCGAGCGAGCTCACCTTGCGGTTGCTGTCGTCGTCTTTCTTGTTGTTGAAGAAATCGTTGAATTCATCCTGGTAGGGTGAATTGTCCGGCACCTTCGGCGCCGCCGGCCCGCTGCCTTCATCCTTTACCTTCTGCGAGGTGGAGATGTTGACGACCGCATCGAGCAATCCGGCAGCAAGATCGGCAACCGAAGCCGGCCCCGCATTCATGGCCGGGTTCATCGTGACCGTGGGCGATGCTGCCGGAGGCGTCTGACCGGCGGCGGTGCCCGGTGCCTGGACCCCAGCGGCCGCGCCGCTGTTCTGCGCCTGCGCATAAGCCTGTTCGGTTACGCCCGCAACGGGGCCGGCAATCAGCGCGATGCTCGCAAGCAAGGCAAAGGAACGACTGAAAAGCAGGCGATTGGTCGAAGCCATCAGGCATCCTCATCGAGATAGGGGAAAACTTGTATAAGCATCAACATAAGGCGGAATGATGAAGCGTGAAATCACCTTTTTGCGAAATCCCCGGACCTGCGCGCCGCCGTTGCAGGCAGGGTGAACGCGATGCGACCCGCCATAAGGAAAAGGGCCACCCCTGGGCAGCCCTTCAGTTCCTTGATTTGACGACTCACTTCGCTGGCGGCGTCGGATTGGCAGGCGCCGGCGCCCCGGAATTGGGTGCCGTACCCGCAGGACTGTCGAAGAACTTGAAGAAGTCCGACCGGTTCGGCGGCAGCACGAGGGTCTTGCCACCCGAGGCGAGCGCCTTGTTGTAGGCAGCCATCGAGCGATAGAACTCATAGAAGTTCGGATCGCGCTTCGAGGCATCGGCGAAGATGGCGTTGCGCTCGGCCTCGCCTTCGCCGCGCAGCACTTCCGAGTCCTTCTGCGCGTCGGCAACGATCTCGACAACCTGACGATCCGCGATCGCGCGACGGCGCTGACCTTCTTCGTTACCGCGTGCACGGATCAGCTCCGCTTCCGCCAGGCGCTCCGCCTTCATGCGGTCATAGGTCTGCTGCGACACTTCCTGGGTCAGATCGGTGCGGCGGATGCGAACGTCTTCAATGTTGAGACCGAGCGTTTCGGCATCGCGGTGCAGATCGTTGCGCACTTCCGTCATCATGGAGGCGCGTTCGTCGGAAAGCGCCGCTTCGAAGCCGCGCAGACCGTAGACACGGCGCAGAGCGGCATCGAGACGGGTCCTGAGACGCGATTCAGCCGCGTCGCGATCCCCCGATACGGTCTCGCGGAACTTGCGCGCATCCATGATCTTGTAAACGACGAAAGCATCGACTTCATAGAACTTGCCGCCCGATACCTGGACGCGGATATTGTCGAGGTCGAAGCGAAGTTCCTGCAGCTGCACATACTGCACGCGATCGGCATCCATGAAGGCGAAAGGCAGCTTGAAGTACAAGCCCGGTTCCGTCTTGACGTCGCGGATCTGGCCGAAGCGCACGACGATCGCCTGCTCACGGGCGTTGACCACGAACACCGACGAATAAACGAGCAGCAGCAGTACCGCGAGCGCGATGAGGATGGCTGGCAAACGGCTGGACGTCATTATTTGGCCTCCGGCTGAGTTGCAGCGGCGGGCTTGCCCGCCTGCGTCGTGGACTGCTTGCCGACTTCATTCAGCGGCAGGTAGGGCACGACACCTTGCTTGTCGTCGATGATGATGCTGTTGGAATTGCCGATGACGGACTCCATGGTTTCGAGGAACAACCGCTTACGGGTGACGTCAGGTGCCTTGACGTATTCGTCGTAGATCGAGATGAAGCGCTGCGCCTCACCCTGAGCCTCCTTGACGACCCGATCCTTATAGGCGGCCGCCTCTTCGCGGATCTGAGCCGCGCGACCGCGGGCCTGACCAAGCTGCTGGTTGGCGTACTGATTGGCCTCTTCCACCTGCTGGTCTTCATTCTGCTCGGCGCGCTGCACTTCGTCGAAGGCGTCGGCAACTTCTCGCGGCGGCGAAACATCCTCGATCGGCACGGCATTGATGGATATACCCGAACCGTAGCGATCCATCGTATCCTGGATGATGTTTCTCACCTCGGTCGCAACTTCCTGGCGCTTGTCGCGGTAGATGTCCTGAGCGGGGCGGCGACCGACGACCTCGCGCATGGCGCTTTCCGCAACCTGCTGCAAAGTCTCGTCGGGGGTTTCGAGATTGAACAGATAGGATTGCGGGTTGGTCACGGTATAGAGGACGGAAAACTGCACGTTGACGATGTTCTGATCGCCCGTCAGCATCAGCCCCGCCGTCGAACCGGCAGACGACCGACCGCCAATATTGCGCTGCTGCTCGGTCACCTTGACGAATTCGATGCGGTCCATCGGCCAGATATGGAAATGCAGGCCAGGCATCGAAACTTCTTCGCGCGGCTTGCCGAAGCGCAGCTCCACGCCGCGCTCATCCGGCTGCACGGTATAGACGCACTGGATCAGCCAGAAAACGGCGATCACTGCGAGGATGATGAGGACAACGCCCGCGTTGAAGCCACCGGGCACGAAGCCTTTCAATCGGTCCTGGCCGCGGCGAATAATATCCTCAAGGTCCGGAGGCCCTCCGTTGCCGCTTCCCCGCGGCCGGTTCGGTCCTTGCCCCCAAGGTCCCTGATTATTTCCGCCGCCACCGCCGCCCCATGGGCCGCCGCCGCCATTCTGATTGCTCCAAGGCATCAAAACCTCTTTGTTTGTTGACTCCCAGCATCGCAGCTGTCCCGCGAAATTTTTGGCTCGATATCCGCAGGTGGCAGCGATCGTTTCCCGTTATAGGTATCGAAGCACCTGCTTTCAACGCGACTTCAGGAAGTTCGTCGGATTCATTGGAAAATATTTGCTTTTCGGGGCCTGCTTTTATGCTTTCCGCCTGAAATAGCGAACGAAACGTGTTGGATAAGTATCCTTCTCTCCGGCCGGCACGGCGAGTTCGCTGTCAGCCTGCCAGATGCTGGAATCGATCTCCGGAAAGGACGTATCGCCCTCAACGTCCGCCTCGACATGGGTGATCAGCAACCGGTCTGCCAGACCGATCGCCTGGCGATAGATTTCACCGCCGCCGAGGATACAGATTTCCTCGACACTGCCCTCTTCAGCCAGACGCGATGCGGCCTCAATCGCCTCACCGAGCGAATGCGCCACCGTTATCCCGTCGGCCGAAAAACCGCCGTCGCGGCTGATGACGACATTGGGCCGGCCCGGCAACGGCTTGCCGATGGACTGGAAGGTCTTGCGTCCCATGATGACGGGTTTGCCGAGCGTCATCGCCTTGAAGCGCTTGAGGTCGGATGACAGCCGCCAGGGCATATCGCCTTCGCGCCCGATGATGCCGTTGCGCGATACGGCAACGACGATGGTCTTGATCGGTTGGGTCATGCGTCTCCCTCAGTCTGCCTCACCGATACCAATGCGAATCGGCGGGATGATCCTACATCATGACGGCGGCGACGGGGGATGGGCATCCGTCGCCGCCTTGCATCAGGCGCCGCCGTTCAATTTATCGAGCTGGCCGGCCAAAAGGCCTCCCTCTTCCCGATCCCTGGCTATTTTCCGATAGAGCCCGGCCATACCTTTGAAGATCAAGGCGGCTGGATCATCCTCGCCGAGAAACTCGGAGATCTCCTCCATCTCCGCAACCCAGCGGTAGGCCTTCGGATACATGTCAGGAATGCCGTGGACGAATTTTGCGTCGAGATCCGGCAGGCTTTCCTGAAGTTCGCGCTTCAGGGCGACGTCGGCGCCCGAGCGGATCGCGGCAAGCAGCATGGCGGTGCCGAGGCCCGTCACGCCCTTGTTGATGCCGGCATAGCACATCTTCAGCGCCGAAGCCGCGCCGATCGCCCCTGCGATACGGCGGACCTGAAGCCCATGATCCGCAAGCACCGCGCTGTCGCTGGCTGCATCGCCGCTCACATAGAGCTTCGGCCCGTTGTGGCCGGGCTTCGGCGGGCCGCCGATAATGGAGCCATCGAGAACCACGCCGCAACCGCTGCCGAAGATCGTCGCGACCTCCGCCATGGTTTTCGGCGAGATCGCGTTGCAGTCCATGAACGGCGTCTTACTGCCCCTCTCGCGCATTTCGGCGGCGATCTGCCGGGCCACGGCAACGGCCTCAGCGGGCGGAACAATGGAAAGAATAAGACGCGACGAGGCGATGTCGTCCAATCCGACCGGCTCCATGCCGACCTCTTTAGCCCGCTCGATGGTCGAAGCCGAACGTCCCTCGAGATAGGTGATCACCCTCGCCCCATTCTCGACCAAACGCCGGGCAACGGCGCTTCCCATCGCGCCGGCTCCGATGACTGCGATCTCCACGGCCAATCTCCTTCTCCGCTTGAGGAAGATGGCAGCATATCGCCGGTCGCCCAGTCGGACGAGTGGAATGCCGGGCGGCAACGCCAAATTTAGCGCCATTCCTCAAGCGTTGCGAAGCACGAGGACGGCATAGGTGCACGGCTCTTCGCTTTCATTCCTGAAAACGCAATCCTTGGGCCGACCGAGTTCGAGGCAATCGCCTGCCGACATCAAGTGTTTCGTATCTCCCTCGAGAAAGGTCAGCCGTCCCTCCAGCATCCAGATCAGCTGTCTCATGAAGGCATAAGCCGATGCTGGCATCGGAACTTCCGCGCCCGCCGGCAATTCGATGCGGACGAGATCCAGCGGCAGATCCGACTTTGGGGAAACGTGCCGGCGCTCGTAACCTGTCTGCGGATCGATCCAGACGGGTTGCTCGTCCTTCCGGAGAAACCGGCCCTGCTGCATCTCCGCGCGCGCCATCAAGGTCGACATGCTCAAGCTGAAGGCACCTGAGAGCCTGCCAAGCAGCGCTGCCGTCGGGCTGCTCTCCCCGCGCTCGATCTTATGGATCATGGCGCGGGAAACTGTCGAGCGTTCAGCCAGCTCCGTCAACGACCAGCCGCGGCTCTCCCGTTCGATGCGAATGCGGGCGCCAATGCGCCTGTCGATATCATCAAGTTGAGACATGCGTATTACTATAGTGGACATTCGCGGAAATGACAATTGCCCGGAGCAACCTTGGGAAAGTCGGCGCGAGTAAACCCTGCTCCGGAGAAAAGTAAATCCATCCCTCCACCCGAGACGTCGATTAATCATTGAAATCACATTAAATTTGTCAGAACCTTTGATGACATCAGCCGCTAGCGCACTCTTGCTTCGCTGGATGTTTGTAATAATATAATGGACAGATGCGGAAATCGGTGTATGACAAGACGGAACATTAAACCACATATCAATCCAATTTAGTGGATACCCACGGAGCCGCCGATGCAAATTCGCGATGCGAGAGACGAGGATCTTCCGGGAATAACCGCGATCTACAACGATGCCGTCGCCAATACCGCCGCGATCTGGAACGACGCGCAGGTCGATATCGCCAATCGCAGGCAATGGCTGCGGGATCGGCATAAGCTCGGCTATCCCGTACTGGTGGCAACGGACGATCACGGTGGCGTGGTCGGTTACGCTTCCTTCGGCGATTGGCGCGCCTTCGACGGCTATCGGCATACGGTCGAGCACTCCGTCTACGTCCGCAACGATCAGTATCGCGGCGGCATCGGCAAGGCGCTGATGATTGAGCTCATCGAGCGAGCCCGGGCGATCGGCAAGCACGCGATGGTCGCGGGCATCGAGGCCGGCAATGAGGCTTCGATCAGGCTGCACGAAAAGCTCGGCTTCCAGCAGGTCGGCCTTCTCCCCCAGGTCGGAACGAAGTTCGGACGATGGCTCGATCTCGCCTTTCTTCAGCTCCTGCTCGATCAGCGCACAGACCCAGATTCCAAGCCGGCAGCGTAGAGGCGCAAACACGATGCCGATCACGGTGGCAACGCTCATTCTCGCTGGAATATCGCTCGTTCTGCAGAATGCGCTGATGGTGCGGATCACCCAATCGGTATCGACCGTGCTGCTCACGCTTGTCATCAACTCCTCGGTTGGATTGACCGCGCTGCTCGCAATCCTGATTTCGCGCAACGGCCTCGCCGGTCTTACGGAAGCAGCCGGCGCCGTCAGGCCATGGGCTCTGCTCCCGGGCCTGCTCGGCTCGTTCTTCGTCTTTGCCGGCATTGTGGGATATCAGCGCCTTGGAGCGGCCCCAACCATCGCCGTACTCGTCGCCAGCCAATTGCTGGCTGGCCTCGCATTCGACGCCGCCGTCGCCGGGCAAAGGGTCGCGGGCTTCAATACCTGGCAGCTGGTCGGAGCGTTGCTGCTTGTCGCCGGAGCCGTGCTCGTTGCCGGCCGAACTGCCGCTTAAACCGCGACCTCGGCCGCTATCGCGGCATGCGGCTCATAGCCCAGAACTTCGAAATCTTCGATGCGATAATCGTCGATGCTGTCCGGATGGCGAAGCAGGCGCAGGGTCGGGAAGGGCTTGGGCTGACGGCTGAGCTGCTCGCGGATCGCATTCAGATGGTTGAGATAGAGGTGCACGTCACCACCCGACCAGACGAGCTCTCCCATGTCCATATCGACCTGCTGTGCGACCATGGCAAGCAAGGCCGCCTGCTGGCAGATGTTGAAGGGATTGCCGAGGAACAGATCGCATGAGCGCTGAAAGACCATTAGGCTGAGGCGCGGGCGCTTGCCTCCTTCGGCCGAGATATTCGATACGTGAAACTGATAGACCATATGGCAGGGATGCAGCGCCATATCGGCAAGCTCGCCGACATTCCAGGCATGGAAAATCATGCGCCGGCTACTGGGATTGGTCTTGAGATCCTTGATGACCGCGGCGAGCTGGTCGTGCACCCGACCCTCGGCGTCACGCCACTGCCGCCACTGCTTGCCGTAGACCGGACCGAGATCGCCCCATTCGAGAGCGAAAGCCTCGTCCTCGAGAATTCGGTTCTCGAAGGCAAGCTGATCGATATTTTCGCCCGTTGCCTTGCGATATTTCGCCAGCGGCCAGTCGGTCCAGATCCGAACATTTTCCTTCAGCAGATTGCGGATATTGGTGTCGCCGGTCAAAAACCACAGCATTTCCTTAACCGCGAGCTTCCAGTAAACGCGCTTGGTCGTAAAGATCGGGATCTGTCCCTTCGAAAGATCGAAGCGCATCATCGCGCCGAGACCGCTCAAAGTGCCGACCCCGGTGCGATCGATGCGACGATCGCCGTGCTCGAGCAAATGCGCCATCAGGTCGAGATATTGATACTCTGGGTGACGAGCCATCTTGCGCTCCGAAATCGCTTGAATTTTCCGGCGATAAGGCTGCCCAGCGGCCGCCTGCCGATTCCTTGTTCGCGATTTTAATGACAAGCCGACGCGAAACCAACCGCGGCGAAACGTAATTCAGGCAAATCTCGCGACTTTACGGGCAAACCGATGTTTCCACGAAGCATTTATGACAATTGCCCTTCCCTTCGTCCGCGGAAAACACTATATCAGCCTTGCCGGTCTTCGGGCCGGCTATGGCGATAAATGAGCGGTGTAATAAACCTATTGGACCCGGGGGCGGTACCCGGCGCCTCCACCAAAAACCGGCCGGCAGAACTTGCGACAGACCGGCTTTTGATGGGGGCGAAACAGGATCGACAAGGGTGTAAAGATCGACTTTTCGCTCGGCATTGTACCGCCGTTATCGGGCTAAAATTGTAGTTGCAAACGACAACTATGCGGAAGCTCGTCTCGCTGCTTAATCGCGGTGTGACACTTCAAATAAAGTCCTAAGGGGTCGCACTCTTAGGCGGGGTTCGAAGGCACCTGGCAACAGAAGCCTTCACCTTCTTCTCCAGTGCTATATTATAGATCGACGGCGGTGACTCGCTCACAGGGCTTTTCCGGCGGCGTTCAGCGTGGCATAAGCCTATAAAAAACATGGCCAACGAAAGACAGGAAAGCATGGGGCAGGATCATATCCGCTATGACATTTTGGCACAGGACGCCCTGCGTGGGGTTATCCGCAAGGTGTTGACCGAGGTCGGCGCCACCGGCCGCCTGCCCGGTGACCACCATTTCTTCATCACCTTTCTGACCGGCGCTCCCGGCGTGCGCATCTCGCAGCACCTGAAGGCGAAGTATCCGGAGCAGATGACCATCGTCATTCAGCATCAGTTCTGGGATCTGAAAATCAGCGAGAGCCAGTTCGAGATCGGCCTCTCCTTCTCCGACGTTCCGGAAAAGCTCGTGATCCCCTTCAACGCCATTCGCGGCTTCTACGACCCTTCCGTCAATTTCGAGCTGGAGTTCGATGTGCCGCTGGCCGATGAGGAGGAACTCTCCTCTAGCGAAATCACCGCCTATCCCGTGCCGGCCGAAGGTGAGGAAGCGCCCGCAGCTGCAGCCAAGGATGGCGAGGAAAAGAAACCGGGATCGGTTGTCTCGCTCGACGCATTCCGCAAGAAGCAGTAGGCATGACGGGGAAGCATCCGCTTCCCCTTTTCATATCCGCAACGGGAGGAGATCGATGAGCGCCGAAATCGTCAATCTGCGCCAGTTTCGCAAGAAGCAGGCCCGCTCGGACAAGGAAAAGCAGGCAGAGCAAAACCGCATCACCTTCGGGCGGACCAAGGCCGAGAAGAACCTGACGAAAGCGCTGAACGACAAGGCCGAAAAAACGCATGAAGCAGGCCGGATCGAGCCTAAGAAGACCGAAGACTAATTTCGATTCCGAGATAAAAAACCTCAGAAATCAGTTGCTTACTTCCGCATTTTGAATCACTTTCACAGATATCCTGCCATTTCCGATTTTTGATCGATCCGCCGATGATCCGTAAACATTCCGCGACGCTGCATGGCCATCGCACAAGCTTTTCCCTTGAAGACGCCTTCTGGACAGAACTGAAGGCTATCGCCAATACACGCGGCACATCACTCGCTGCGCTGATCTCCGAGATCGATGACGGCCGCGAGGCCGGCAGCAACCTCTCCTCGGCCCTCCGCCTCTATGTCCTCAAATGGCTGAAGGATCGCAACTAAAGGGTGTCGCGCGAAAGTGCGCAGCGGTTTTGCGATGAGGACATGCGCAAAATCAGAGACCGAAAGCGCCGTAAACGAATCTGAAAGATCGCGATGCGCTTCAGGGGCAATTCCAGGAAAAGCGCATGGCGGCATTCCATCCAGAATTGCATAAAGCGCAAGAATAGAGCGCTTTTCGCCATTCGAATGAAAGCGGAAGGACGCGACAGCAGCTCCGCGCTTCACCGAATCGTTCCAGATAGCCAGGGAAAATTCCGTCGTGATTTCACGGTCGTTTCCAGCGTCCATCGACAGCATCGCCTGAAGGCGAGCGTTACTGGGCAACTCCCGGCAATTCATTGAAGTTCAACGGCGCCGTTGTCTGCGGAGCTGGGCTGTTGGGTATCTGCGTCCGTTGGAGCTCCGCCTTGGCCCGCGCTTCGGCAGCCGCCTTGGCCTTATTTGCTTCTTCTTCCGCCGCCTGTCTGGCTTTTGCCTCGTCTTCCGCCTGCTTCTGGGCGGCTGCCTGCCGAGCCAGATCGCGCAGCCGTTCCTCTTCCTCGCGCCGCTGCTTCTCGATGACCGCATCCCGCTGGCGCTGGGCCTCGCGCACGGCCGCCGTATATTTATAGAGCGCCACTTCCCGCCGGAGCCGCTGCTTTTCAAGTACATTGGCCTGCAGACGCTCGACGCGACGGCGCTCGCGCTCGAATGCGCGAACCGAAAGGAAGCTGGTCACGTCGGTCACATCCATCGTCCGGCCCGGCGTCGCAAGCGGTCCAGCGAAATCAAGACGCAAGGCCGGCTCGGCGCCGCTTTGCGCCTCCGTTCCGGCCTTGAAATCAATGCCGAGCGATCCGCGCATGCGCTCATCCGGCAGACTGATTTCGGCATTGCCCGAAAGCTTTGCCACATCGTTGCCGGCTGCGATGTTCGTCGCGCGGATCACGCCTGTAGAAATGTTGAAGGGTATGCTTGTCGCCGGAAGGACCGCTTCTCCATTGTTGAGCAGCGTCTGTATGATCGGCAATACCTTGCCGGCGGTGATATCGCCCTGGATCTGGTCGGTCGCCGACAGCAGCGGCGACAGGATCGAGAGATTGAGGCCGCGTACGTGCGTCTCGCCAAGCTTGATTTCACCCGAACCGCTTGCGTTTGCCGCAAGTTCGGCAATGCTCTTGCCGCTCGTCTCGGTATTCATGGCAAGGCCGAAGCGCCCGCTGGCAAGCGGCGCTCCATCGCGCTGCCAGGCAACGGCCGCAAGATCGCCATTGGTAAGATCGAGCTTCGCCTGCAGCAAGCCGGTGCCGTCGGAATTCGCAAGCATCACGCTGCCCGTCAACGTACCCCCGTTCCAGCCGCCCGTCAGATCGTTCAACCGCAACTCCTCGCCCTTGTAGGCTGCATTGGCGGTGAAGTTCGACATAGGACCGAATATGCCGGGCCATACCTGTTTTGCCGAAAGCTTGAGTCCGATATCCATCCCGCTGAAGGCAGGCAAACCCAGCTTGTCCTTGTTGAGAGCGCCCGTTTTCGGGTCCGTCATCGGCCCGTAGATGGCTTCCGCCAGCCAGCCCATATCCGCCTTGTCCAGCGCCAGTTCGCCCGATGCTTTGAGATTCGGCGCCTTCCGGTCGAGGGTCAGCGTACCCGACATATTATTGTCGGCAAATTGTCCCTTCATGCCCGAAAACACGATCTTGTCCGGATTCAGCGCGGCATTGGCCTGGAATTTCACCGGCAAGCCGGAGCCCATTTGCGGGAGGCCGATGCCGTTCATCACGAAATAGGGGTCGAGATCGGCGCTTTCGAGCGACAGTGCGATGTTGCCGTTGAGGAAGGTAGCGGGGCGGACATCGACTTTGCCATTCGCAGTGAATGAGGTCTTGTCGGTCGCAAATGTCAGTGCCGCGTCGGCAGGATCGCTGCCGTTGGCAGATACTTTCAGCGTCAAACGGCCATTGGCGTCGGCTTCGACAGGCAGAGGATCGATACCCGCCTGACCGAACAGGATCGACGTCACCGAATTTTCGAGCGTCCCCTCAAGGGTCGTGGTGCCCTTGCCGGCGAAAGCCGAAAGATCGGACATGCGATAGTCGAAATTGACGCGACTGCCGTTGGAGACGCCTGCAAGCGTAACCGTCAGCGCACTGTCCTGATCCCCGCCGAGCGTCACGGCGCCGCGAAGCGCGGTGTTTCCATACCAGGCAGCATTGCGCACCAGCCGGTCCATGACGGGATGATGCGGCAGATGCTGGCGCAGCATTTCAAAGAACGGCCCGGGATCTGCGGCCTTGAAGGTAATCTCTCCCGATCCCTTGTAGTCGGAAGGCGAGCCATTGGCGCGGCCAGTTGCGGTGATCTCGGCGCCTGCGACATTGTGCACCGAAAGCTTGTCGATCGTCAGAGCGCCGTCGGCCACGGAGAAGGAGGTATCGACATTATCGGCCGGCACGCCGAAAGCCGTGAATTTTCCGGCCTGCAGATGCGCCGTAATGCGATGATCGAAGAGCGATTCGCCGGTGTCCTGGCCTGTAAACAATCCGGTCAGCGCCCTCAGCGCATCGAGATCGAGCGCGTCGCCGGTCAGATCGACGGCAAGCTTCGGCGGGGTCTTGTCCGTCCCGCTCTGGCGATCGATCCGGCCCTTGAGCGTGGCGGAACCGACTGCGATCTCCAGATTCTCGAAGCGCTGGTCTTCGTGCCGCAGGCTGACATCGGCAGAAAAGCCCGCTTGACGCAGCTGCCGGATCGCTGGATCGACGGAGCCCACGAGCCAGGACGCCAAGCCGGAAGGCTGATTGGAAGCAACGACCAGATTGCCGATGAAATTCGGCTCGCCCTGCAGCATCAGATTGCCGCGCGCCTCGACCTGCGTACGCCCGGGCATAGTGCCGACCGCATGGTCGATCTTCCATCCCGTTCCCGCCGGTTCGAGATCGAGCTGCACGTCGCGTATGGTCGTGTCGCCCGCCACGATCGCCGGCAGCCGGAAGGTCGCCTTGCCGGGAACCTGCGGCACCGGGACTTCGGCGGCGATCGCAATCAGGCTGTTCAGGCGCTGACGGGCCGAGATCGCCGGGTTGCGGTTGGTCTTGCCGTTGGAACCCTTGGTATTGCCGAGGCGGTTGACGTCGATCTGCTGTCCGTCGGCCGTTAACAGAAATTCCGGCTTGGAACCCGTATCCAGCGTCGCCTCGCCGGTGACGACATAGGGATCGTCATCGGCGCCGACTTCCAGACGGTACTCCGGAATGCGAATGCGATCATTCGTCAGCTCGAAGCGCCCCTTGATACGCGGCTGCGCCTTCTGATCGGCAACGTCATGAACCTGTTTGTCGTTAACTCCAGCCGTGAAGGAACCCATGTAGTCGGGCTTGCTGTTGACGAGTTTCAGTTCGCCATCGAGATCGACGTTAAGGGGATGGCGATCCGGTATCAGCCGCGTGCGGACACGCAGGACGCCATTGTCGTCGGGCTGGCTGCTGGAAATGCTGAAATTGCCATGCTCATTGTCGAGTGCCGCATCGCCCTCTATGC
>NZ_JAUQTZ010000049.1:0-42594 GCF_059803845.1 Rhizobium sp. UFLA01-1127
TCCTTGCGGCGCGCGATCAGCTGGTCGCCAAGGGGGCGCGCGTGCTCGGCGATGGCGATCCGAAAATCGGTGCGCATGGCAAGCCGGTGCTGTTCCTGCATCCGAAGGATTTCTTCGGCACGCTCATCGAACTCGAGCAAGTGTGACACTAAAGCGCTCATTGGAGCTTTGAAAGACAACTGCTTTGCTCCTATAAGCAGCCTGGAAGAGGAAGAGGCGTTGAGACAGGCCTCGAGGGGAGTTCAATGGCACAGCAGATCGCCGCCGGTTTCGCCGTTTATTTCGTCATCTGGTGGATTACGCTTTTCGCCGTTCTGCCGTTCGGCCTGCGAACCCAGGCCGAGGATGGGGATATCGTCCTTGGCACCGTCGAAAGCGCGCCAACGAAATTTCGCGCATGGCGGGTGGTTCTTGTTACGACGCTGGTGTCGGCCCTGATCTATGGCGCCTGGTATATCGCCTCCCGTTATTTCGGACTGAGTATAGATTCCATCCCGCAGATCGTTCCAAGCTACAAATGATCCATGAAAATTGTAGATGAAAGTTGCCTGGAATGCGGGTGCCTTGCGATCGCCATCAATTCGTCACACGCTTGTCATGAGCGTGGCGCAAAGAATTTACAGTTTGTGTATATTATTTCAGCATAAGCACGAGGCAAATATTCCCGGGAAGTCCGTGGGCTGTCGAGGCTGAGCTGAGAAAGCAAAAAAAAACAAGGCTGTAAGCCTTGTTTTAAAGTATCGCGTGATCCTTATCCGTTACCGGGGCTGCGAACGAGCGCGCCTAAGATCTGATCCTCCCAAGACTTGACCGCGAAACGGCAAGAATTTAGCCTTCCTGCCTCTTTTGTGAGCTAAAATTAGCTCAAACATTGAGCTTTGTCATCTGTTTTTTTTCTTTTTTGCTACAGCCGCGCAGAAATTTTCTGTTGATGGATTTTCGTTGTAAATCCTTATAAATGTGCGCTTTTTCGAAAGATTGAAAATAGGCTGTATCGCCTGAATTTCCGGGCATTTGCCAAATTCTTCCATTGCAGAATGCGGGTTTCCTTCCTGCGGCGAAGCAGTTATGAACTGCCTCCAGTACATAATTTTCTAACGATTCCGCAGGGAGCGGAATCTCAAACCGTCTGGAACAAGCGTCATGCGTCTGTCTCGTTACTTCATGCCCATTCTGAAGGAAAATCCTAAAGAGGCTGAAATTGTTTCCCATCGGCTCATGCTCAGAACCGGCATGATCCGCCAGCAGTCGCAGGGCATCTATTCCTGGCTGCCATTGGGCAAGCGCGTGCTTGACAAGGTCAATGCGATCATTCGCGAAGAGCAGAACCGCTCCGGCGCCATCGAGCTTTTGATGCCGACGCTGCAGTCGGCCGAGCTTTGGCAGGAAAGCGGCCGTTACGACGCCTATGGCAAGGAGATGCTGCGCATCAAGGATCGTCAGGATCGGCCGATGCTGTACGGCCCGACCAATGAGGAGATGATCACCGATATCTTCCGGTCGTCCGTCAAGTCCTACAAGGACTTGCCATTGAACCTCTATCATATCCAGCTGAAGTTCCGTGACGAGATTCGTCCGCGCTTCGGCACGATGCGCTCGCGCGAATTCATGATGAAGGATGCCTATTCCTTCGATCTGACCCTGGAAGGCGCCGTACACTCTTATAATAAGATGTTCGCCGCCTATCTGCGCACCTTCAATCGCCTTGGTCTCAGGGCGATTCCGATGCGTGCCGATACCGGCCCGATCGGCGGCAATCTCAGCCACGAATTCATCATTCTCGCCGATACCGGCGAGTCCGAGGTCTTCTGCCACAAGAATTTCGTCAATTTCGACATTCCGGGCGAAGACACGAATTTCGACGATGTTGCCGGCCTGAAGAGCATCTTCGACAAGTGGACCTCGGTCTATGCCGCCACCTCGGAAATGCATGACGAGGCCGCATTTAATGCCATTCCGGAAGGCGACCGCCTGTCCGCGCGTGGCATCGAAGTCGGCCATATCTTCTATTTCGGCACGAAATATTCCGAGCCGATGGGCGCGAAGGTGCAGGGTCCTGATGGCAAGGAGCATGCTGTCCACATGGGATCTTACGGTATTGGCCCGACACGCCTTGTTCCCGCCATCATCGAAGCATCGCATGATGAGAACGGAATCATCTGGCCGGAATCGGTCGCGCCGTTCGATGTCGTGGTGATCAACATGAAGGCCGGCGACCAAGCCTGCGATGAGGCTTGCGAAACGGTCTATGCCGCTCTGTCGAAGGCAGGCAGGGACGTGCTGTACGACGATCGCGACGAGCGCGCCGGAACGAAATTCGCGACGGCCGATCTGATCGGCGTGCCCATGCAGATCATCGTCGGCCCGCGTTCGATCGCGAGCGGCGAAGTGGAAGTGAAGGACCGTAAGACCGGCGCTCGCGAGACGATGACGGTCGAGGCTGCGATCAACCGGCTGGCAGGCTGATTGACGATACAAAGGATGAAAGGCGAATGGCGGTGAGCGCGGCAGTGGAACAACAGGAAAATTCGTTCAAGGCCAGCCCATCGTCTCGCCCGTTCTCCGGTTTCGAACGGCTCGTCGCTTGGCGCTATCTTCGCTCCAGGCGCAAGGAAGCCTCTATCTCGGTCATTGCCGGCTTCTCGCTGGTTGGCATCATGCTCGGCGTCGCGGCGCTGATCATCGTCATGGCTGTCATGAACGGTTTCCGCGCCGAGCTCTTCAAGCAGATTCTCGGCTTCAACGGCCATGTGGTCGTACAGCCGATCGATTCGCCGCTGAGCGACTATGCTGATCTGGCGAAGAAATTTTCGGCAGTTCCGGGCGTCACGATGGCCTTGCCGCTCGTCGAGGGTGAAACGCTCGCCTCAGGCCGCGGCGGCTCCGGCACCGGCGCACTGGTGCGTGGCATCCGCTCCGAAGATCTGACCAAGCTCAAATCGGTCTCCGACCACATCGTTTCCGGCGACATGGTCGGCTTCGCTTCCGGACAGGGTGTTCTGGTCGGCAGCCGGCTGGCGCGGCAGTTGGGCCTGACGGTCGGCGACCAGATTACGCTGACCGCGCCGGATGGTGACGTCACGCCTTTCGGCGTCAATCCACGCGTCAAGGCATACACGATCTCGGGGATCTTCGAAGTCGGCATGTCTGAATATGATTCCTCCGTGGTCTTCATGCCGCTGGAGGAGGCGCAGGTCTTTTTCAATGCTCAAGGCATCGTCGAGAAGATCGAGCTCTTTATCACCAATCCCGATGATGTGGATAGGTTGCGGCCGGAGATCGAAGAGGCCGCGGGGCGGCAAATCTTCCTGACCGACTGGCGCCAGGTCAACGCCACCTTCTTCTCGGCTTTGCAGGTCGAGCGCAATACGATGTTCATGATTCTGACGCTGATCGTCCTTGTCGCTGCATTGAACATCATTTCGGGTCTTATCATGCTGGTGAAGGACAAGGGCAGCGATATCGCCATTCTGCGCACCATGGGCGCGACATCGGGCGCAATCATGCGCATCTTCTTCATGACGGGCGCGGCGATCGGTGTCGTCGGCACACTTGCCGGCGTGATACTCGGTGTCCTGGTCTGCCTGAACATCGAGTCCATCCGCCAGTTCTTCTCCTGGATCTCGGGTACGGTCATCTTCAATCCGGAAGTCTACTTCCTCAGCAAATTGCCGGCACAGATGAATCTTGGTGAAACCATTTCGGTTATCGTGATGGCGCTCACGCTTTCCTTCCTTGCGACCATCTTTCCGGCCTGGCGTGCCTCGCGGCTCGATCCGGTGCAGGCGCTCCGCTACGAATAAGGAATCCGCATTTGATGAAACGCAACGTGGTTCTCCAGCTCTCCGGCGTGGAGCGTCATTACGGGCAGGGCGAGACGCGGCTGTCGATCCTGAAGGGAACGGATTTCGCGCTGCGCAGCGGCGAGATCGTTGCGCTGGTCGCACCGTCGGGGACCGGAAAGTCGACGCTGCTGCATGTGGCCGGACTGCTTGAGCATCCCGATGGCGGCGAGGTGCTCGTCAATGGCCAGGCTTGCGAAGGCTTGTCCGACGATAGGCGCACTGCCGTACGCCGGAGCGAGATCGGCTTCGTCTATCAGTTCCATCACCTGCTTCCGGAATTCTCGGCGCTTGAGAATATTATGATGCCGCAGCTTATTTCCGGTCTTTCGCGCAAGGATGCGAGCGAGCGGGCGTCTCAGCTTCTCGATTACATGCGCATCGGTCATCGCGCCGATCACCGCCCCGCCGAATTGTCCGGCGGCGAACAGCAGCGTGTCGCGATCGCCCGCGCCGTTGCCAATGCGCCGTTGGTGCTGCTGGCCGATGAGCCCACCGGCAATCTCGATCCGGATACCGCCCATTATGTTTTCGATGCATTGGAAGCATTGGTGCGTCAGTCGGGCCTTGCGGCGCTGATCGCCACCCACAATCACGAACTAGCCGCCCGCATGGATCGCCGTGTCACGCTGAGCGACGGCAAAGTGGTCGAGGTTTGATCGCTCCCGTCAGGGAACGATCAGCCCACCGCGATAATCCAGCTCATAGGCCTTGCGGTCCTTGACCATGATAGCCTCATGGCCGGTGAAATGGTTGCACGATCCGCTACTGCGGTCGATATAGCGGCCGTAGGCGTGTTCGAATTCGAAGCCGCCTAGAAAGCGTTTTTCGTCAAGATAGAGGCGCAGAAGCGCCGCCTTGATGACCATGCCTGCACGCGTTCCGTCGATCAGATCGGGTTCGATGATATGGCCGAAATAATTCATGGCCCAGACCGGCTGGTCGTCATGCCAGACAAGTTCCTGTCCAGCGAAATCCGTGCCGCCGAAATAGCTGTCGAGATAGCGCCAGCGGCCGCTCGCATAGCCGATATCATGCGAACCGCTGCGGCAAGACGGCAGCCTCTTGCCGTCACCGACATAGGTCTCGGCTTTGGCGACGACAATAAAATCGTTCAGCGCGGCAAGATCCGGCATGACCCTCTCCAATGTTGGTGAGTTTGCACGATGCCATTGGTCGGGCTTTTTGTAAAGAACAAAAAGGGAACAAATGCCGCTATTGGCCGTTTCCGCATGCCTTTTGACCGATATCGTCCTGCCAGTCCTGGATACTGACGGTCTTGGCATCCGCCTTCAACGTCTTGCCGTCCTTCGTCACCTTGCCGGTCAGCACATTATAGTCGCAGCTATGGCTGTTATCCGGTTCGAGCGTATCGCGGGAGTCGTAAGTGTAGCCGGCAACCACGAAGTTGTTGTTGCGATAGGCAAGCGTCAGCGTCTGATGCCAGCGATCGCGGCCGATGGCATCGTTCTGCGAGGCGATCGCGATCGAACCATTCGGCAGTGCGGCGATCGACGGTTCCTGGCCGTAGACGCCATCCGGTGCGACACTGCCCCATATCTTGTCCGGTGCGCTTGCGGCCAGTTTCAGCAGGGAATGTTCGTCATTGCGTAGATAGATATAGATGCCGATGGCCTGATCGTCCGGTGTGGGCGCCACCAGAAGGGCGAGGTCCGGCTTGCCGTCCTTGTTCCAGTCGCCGACCGCGGCATCAGCGATGCGGCTGGGCGCGATCGTGTCTTCGGTGCGAGCCGTCGTTGCAGTCAAGAGAAGGATAAGAGCGCAGCCAAGTGATTTCATCGTGATCTCCCTGTTTGCATCTGCATAGCGCTGGGCAATTCCGGCGTCTATCGGAGGGCGGAAAACCGGCTGATGAAATTTATTGATGCATGTATTGACTCTCGAACAAAAATGGAACAAAAAAGAAACATAACGAGTAAGGAGCGCGTAAATGACCGATATTATTCGAGACGTTGCAGCATTCACCTCCATCGTCATGTTCGTTGCCAGCTTTTCCCTTATCATGATGGCGATGTGAATTTTATCCCGATATACACATGCCGTTTCCATGTTTGATGGGAGCGACTTCTGGACTTTATGGTCCGTAATGCCGAAAATGCCGCCGATTCATTTGGGCATGCGGAAGGGTATGAGATGGCGGAAGCGGGTGGCAGCGGCGCAGTGGCTCCGGTTGGCGAAATGCCGGAATTCGTGCACCTCAGGGTCCATTCCGCCTATTCCCTGCTAGAGGGCGCACTGCCGCTCAAGAAGATATTGGCCAAGGCGGTCGGCGATAGCCAGCCGGCCATTGCTATCACCGATACCAACAATCTTTTCGTTGCCCTCGAATTCTCGCAGAAGGCGATGGATGAGGGGCTGCAGCCGATCATCGGCTGCCAGGTATCGATCGATATGGAAGATGGCAGCGAAGGCGAGAAGCGCGGACCGCAGCAGGCTTTGGCAAGACTGCCGTCCATCGTTCTGCTCGCTGCCACGGATCAGGGCTATGAGCGCCTCGTCGACCTCGTCAGCCGAGCCTATCTCGGCGGCGAAGGCAACAGCGCCGTTCACATCGCCAGCTCATGGCTGGATGAGATCGGCACGGAGGGCATGATCGCGCTTACCGGTGCGCTGACCGGCCCGGTCGATATGGCGCTGAAAGAAGGGCACGCCGTGCAGGCGCGCTCTCGGTTGCTGACCCTGAAGCGCCAGTTCGGCGACAGGCTTTACGTCGAATTGCAGCGCCATGGCACCTATGATCGTCGCCACGAGCAGAAGATGATCGCGATGGCTTACGAGCATGAGATTCCACTCGTGGCCACCAACGAAGCCTTTTTCCCGACGCGTGACGATTATGATGCGCACGATGCGCTGATGGCGGTCGCCCACAATGCCATCGTCTCGGACGATACCCGGTTCCGCCTGACGCCGGATCACTATCTGAAGAGCCGCGCCGACATGGCGAAGCTTTTCGCCAATCTGCCGGAAGCGCTTGAGAACACGGTCGAGATTGCGCGGCGCTGCTCCTTCATCCTGAAGACGCGCAAACCGATCCTGCCGCGCTTTACCGGCGCCACCGACGATGCGCAGGAAGCCGAGCGCGCCGAGGCGGCCGAGCTGCGCGCCCAGGCGGTCGAGGGTCTCGACCAGCGTCTCGCCTCGCTCGGCATGGCGCCGGGCTATGCGGAAAAGGATTATCGCGAGCGGCTGGAGTTCGAACTCAGCGTCATCGAGCGCATGAAGTTTCCCGGCTACTTCCTGATCGTTGCCGACTTCATCAAATGGGCCAAGCGCCACGATATCCCAGTCGGCCCCGGCCGCGGTTCCGGTGCTGGCTCGCTGGTCGCCTATGCGCTGACGATCACCGACGTCGATCCGCTGCGCTTCTCGCTGCTGTTCGAGCGCTTCCTCAATCCGGAACGCGTCTCGATGCCGGACTTCGATATCGACTTCTGCCAGGACCGGCGCGAAGAAGTGATCCGTTACGTGCAGGCTAAGTATGGCCGCGAGCAGGTGGCGCAGATCATCACCTTCGGTTCGCTGCAGGCGCGCGCCGCCCTTCGTGACGTCGGCCGCGTGCTGGAAATGCCCTATGGCCAGGTCGACAAGATCTGCAAGCTGGTGCCCAACAATCCCGCCAATCCGACCCCGCTCAGCAAGGCGATCGAGGAGGAGCCGCGCCTGCAGGAGGAGGCGGACAAGGAGCCGGTCGTCGCCCGTCTTCTCAATATCGCCCAGAAGATCGAAGGCCTTTATCGTCACGCTTCGACCCATGCCGCCGGCATCGTTATCGGCGACCGTCCGCTGTCGAAGCTCGTGCCGATGTATCGCGATCCGCGCTCCGACATGCCGGTCACCCAGTTCAACATGAAATGGGTGGAGCAGGCTGGTCTCGTGAAGTTCGACTTCCTCGGCCTGAAGACCCTGACGGTCCTGAAGACGGCCGTCGATTTCGTCGCCAAGCGCGGCATCTCGATCGATCTCGCCGGCATCCCGCTCGACGACAAGAAGACCTACGACATGCTCTCGCGCGGCGAAACGGTCGGCGTATTCCAGGTGGAAAGCGCGGGCATGCGCAAGGCGCTGATCGGCATGCGTCCCGACTGCATTGAGGACATCATCGCGCTCGTGGCGCTCTATCGTCCCGGCCCGATGGAGAACATCCCGGTCTATAATGCCCGCAAGCACGGCGAGGAAGAGATCGAATCGATCCACCCGAAGATCGACTATCTTCTGAAGGAAACGCAGGGCGTTATCGTCTACCAGGAGCAGGTGATGCAGGTTGCCCAGGTGCTCTCGGGCTATTCGCTCGGCGAAGCCGATCTTCTGCGCCGCGCCATGGGCAAAAAGATCAAGGCGGAGATGGACCAGCAGCGTGAGCGCTTCGTCGACGGTGCCATCAAGAACGACGTTTCGAAGGGGCAGGCCGATGTCATCTTCGATCTCCTGGCAAAGTTCGCCAACTACGGCTTCAACAAGTCGCACGCCGCCGCCTACGCCATCGTCTCCTACCAGACCGCCTATATGAAAGCCCATTATCCGGTGGAGTTTCTGGCGGCGTCGATGACGCTCGATATGTCCAACACCGAAAAGGTCAACGACTTCCGACAGGACGCCAAGCGTCTGGGCATCGAGGTCATCGCGCCTTCGGTGCAGACCTCGTTCCGTCATTTCGAGACGGGCGACAACCGCATCTATTATGCGCTGGCAGCAATCAAGGGCGTCGGCGAATCCGCCGTCGATCATATCGTCGAAGTGCGCGGCGACCAGCCATTTGCCGGCATCGAGGATTTCTGCCTGCGCATCGATCCCAAGCAGATCAACCGCCGCGTTCTGGAAAGCCTGATCTGCGCCGGTGCTTTCGATTGCTTCGAGATCGACCGTGCGCAACTGATCGCCGGGCTCGACCGCATCATGGGCTACGCGCAAGTGGCGCAGGAAAACAAGCGCAGCGGCCAGCATGACATGTTCGGAAGCGCCGCGTCCGGACCGGAAAAGATCATGTTCCCTCCCTACGCGCCCTGGCTTGCCTCGGAGCGGCTGCTACGCGAATTCCAAGTGCTCGGCTTCTATCTGACGGCGCATCCGCTCGATACTTACAAGAGCGTGCTCGACAAGATGCGCGTGCAGCCTTTCGCCGATTTCTCAGCCGCGGTGAAGCAGGGCGCGAGCAACGGCCGCCTGGCCGGCACTGTCATTTCGAAGCAGGAGCGCAAGACGCGCACCGGCAACAAGATGGGCATCTTCGTCTTCTCCGATGCTTCAGGGCAATTCGAAGCCGTGCTCTTCTCGGAGACGCTCAACCAGTATCGCGACGTTCTCGAAGTCGGCAAATCCTTTGTCATAACCGCTCAGGCGGATGAGCGTCCTGAGGGCATCAGCCTGCGGTTGCAGACTGCGCAGTCGCTGGAAGAAAAGTCGCTGCAGATGCAGAAGGCGCTGCGGGTCTATGTCCGGGATTCCGGTCCGCTGAAGGCGGTTGCCGCGCATCTGAACGCCAAGGGCGATGGCCTCGTCTCCTTCATCGTCATCAAGGAAGAGGGATTGCGCGAAGTGGAGGTGGCGCTGCCGGAGAAATATCGCATCACACCGGAAATCGCCGCGGCACTGCGCACGGCGCCGGGCGTGATCGACGTGGAGCTGGTTTAGCCCTTTTTCCCGAGTGCGCCGTTGTTGGTGACGGTGATGAAATCAGTCTCGTTGCCGGTTTCCGGCCCGATGCCGGTGTCGGAAATCGTCAGCGACGAGCCCGCCGTCAGCATATCCTCGATGCGATGGCGCACATCGTCGGGAATGGTGATGCGGCTAAGTGCCTGCCCGGCGGCATCGAACGATTGCGATTGCTCCTCGCTGGTGATGCCGAAGCGTTTTTTCGTCTGCTTGCTCAGGTCTTCTTCGAGGGTCATGCCGAACCAGTCGGCCTTGCCGCTGATGCGGTCGATCGAGTTGGCCGTGAAGAAATGCACGCCGAGCGCCTCTTGCGGCTCGGCAATGACGGCAGGGCCTTCGAAGAGCGGCCTGAAGTTCTGGCGAACCATGATCGCTCCGTTCGGCGGCTCGCCCTTGCCGGCGGCGGCATAGACCGCTTTCATCAGCGCGGGACTGACGAGGCTGCCGATGGTCTTGATGTTGTGCGCCTTCTTGAAATCTTCGATCGCCTGCATCGTGGCAGGCCCGAGCATGCCGTCAGGCGTTCCGGTGATGAACCCCATCCCGTTCAGAATGCCTTGGAGGTCGCGCACATTTTCACGCAGGCCGCGCCGGGTGATGAGGATGCTGAGCGGCGCGGAATCGGCAGGTGATGCAACGATCTCCTGGACCTTCGGTATCTGGATCGAGGTGATATCGTTCGTCGCAACCTGCAGCGATTGCCCCTGCGGCAGGAAGCTTGCGGTCATGGGACGAAGCTCGATGCCGGAGAACAATGCTGGCGGAGGTGCTGCCAGCGGCTGGAACAGCATCGCGTTTTCGAAGGGCTGGGGCACCAGCGGTTGATCGGCGATGACGACATGCACGCCGCGCTCGGTCATCTGATAAAGCATCTTGGCGAAGACCTTGGGCATGCGTACGCAGCCGTGAGATGCCGGATAATTCGGGACCGAATTGGATTCGTGTAACGCTATGCCCGACCATGTCAGCCTTTGCATGAAAGGCATGGGCGCAGCCGAATAGAGATTGGACTCGTGATAGACCTTCTTTTCCAGAATGGAGAAGATGCCGCTCGGCGTCGTGTGACCACGCTTGCCGGTCGAAACCTTCGAGGTCGCGATCACCTTGTCGCCGTCGTAGACCGAAAGCGATTGCCTGTCCTTCGACACCACGATCTGCAAGGTTCGGGCATCCGGCCCGGCAAAGGCGGGATGGGAAAGGGTGGTGGCTGACAGCAACCCGAGCCCAAGCAACAAAAACGGCTTCATAGACACAACCAAACGCAATACTCGTAGCGCCTAAAGTTAGGCTTCGAAGTTTAAGGAAGACTTGCCGAAAAGGAATGCCGTGTTGCTGCCACCAAGACGCGAAACTGCTTCACTGTGGCCCGATAAGGCATCGCCGAAACGGAGCGGTGAAACTCCGCTTCGGCGCGATCATTGAAGGCCCTCGGCACCGAAGGTTCAGCGCACGCTGGAGGCTATCCAGTTGTGCCAGTCCTGTTCGCTGCCATGGAAGGCATTGAGGTCGATCCTGCCGTCAACGCCGTGGGAGACGCCGGAGCCGGAATATTGCCAGAACAGCCATTTGCGGCCGGGATAGACCTTGGAGGGATGCTGAGCCACGGCGCGCAGCCAGAATGGATAGTTGAGCAGCTCGCCGCTCAGATTGTCGCGATAGAAATCCGGTGCGGTGTAGACGATCGGACGCTGGCCGTAATGCTTTTCCAGCCTGTCCATGAATACCTTCATCTTGGCAAGCACCTGCTCGCGCGGGGGGCGCCGCTTGCAGCTCGATTCGCCGTTCCATTCCACGTCGATGACGGGCGGCAAAGCACCCGCTTCCTTCGGGACGTTGCGGATGAACCAATCGGCCTGCTCTCCGGCGGTCCGGCACCAATAGAAGAAGTGATAAGCGCCATGCTTCAGACCGGCCTGCTGGGCAGCCCGCCAGTTCTTCCTGAACATCGGATCGAGATGGTCGCCGCCATCCGTCGCCTTGATGTAGACGAAGTTGGCGCCCTGGGTGCGCAGCGTATTCCAGTCGATCTCGCCCTGCCAGCGGGAGACGTCGACGCCGTGGACGGCGAGCTTGCGAGGCGACGTGGATGCGCCGAAATTGATCGGCTTGGCATCGCGGAAACGATGGCTGTAGATCTGCATCGGCTGCTGCCGCAGGGCGCGCGGCACCGGGTCTGATGGCGCAAGCATGGCGAGCGGCCGTTGCAGCGGCACAGGGGTGTCGCCGTCGCTTTGGTCGGAAGGCATGAGCCCCTCCGGACGCGGATTCGCCGGCATCGCGACCGCGAGAGCCTGCTGTCGCTCGACACGCGAAACCGTTTCGCCGATTTCGACCGACGGCGTCGCCCTGCTGGTCTTTGCGATGGAGCCCGTCAATTCCTTGGAGGGCGGGGCGGCTTGCGCGGCTTCGCGCTCACCTCGGGCGGCGCAGCCTGAGATCGTCAGGCAAGCGAGAAAAATGGTCGATACAGCCGATAGACGCATAGGAACCCGTACGCAAAACACAATCGACGGCGGATCCGCGCCGTTCGGAAGTTACAGACTCCGAGTCCTAATGGAAATTTACCAAAAAAGTTTGAATCCGAGCTTTCTCGCGCAAGGAATCGCGCACGTAGGCGGATTTTTGGCCGGCCGGACAAAAGTCACCGATCGATGATATATTGGAAGTCTTTGTTATTTATGGCGTTTATCGGCAAATGTGTAACCTGTCTCGACCGTGTTGTTGCCGAATTTTTCTCGCAGCTTGTCCATCGCCGCCTCGGCAGCGGCTCGTCGCGTCGCCTGTTCGTCGATGAGATCGGGCGGGTCCGCGCGGCCGGCATCGCCAAGATCGGTGACGCCGATGCCGATAAGGCGGAATTTCGTGCCGTCAGTCTCATGTTCGAGCATGCGCAATCCCGTACGGAAAATCCTGTCCGCGAGCTGCGTCGGATCTTCCAGGCGGCGGTTACGCGTGCGGGTCTTGAAATCCGAGGTCTTCAGCTTGAGGACGACGGTCTGGCCAGCAATGCCGCTGCGCTTCAGGCGCCGTGAAACCTTTTCAGAAAGATCGCGCAGGATCGGCGCGAGATCGTCATGGCGGGAGATATCGTCGAAGAAGGTGGTCTCGGAAGACACGCTCTTTGCCGCTTCGTTCGGATGCACGGTTCGATCGTCGATGCCGCGCGCGAGGCGGAAAAGCCGCTGTCCGATGACGCCGTAGCGGCGCATGAGATCGCCTTCCTCCATGCCCTGCAATTGACCGATGGTGCGGATGCCGTCGCTTTCGAGCGCCGCGGCAAAGGCCTTGCCGACCCCCCAGATGGTCGTGACCGGCCGCGGCTCCAGGAAGGAGAGGGCTTCATCGCGGCCGATGACGGAGAAGCCCCGCGGCTTCTGCAGGTCGGAGGCTACCTTGGCGAGGAACTTGCAATAGGAAAGGCCGACGGAGATGGTGATGCCGATCTCCTGCTCCACCCGCTTGGCGAATTTGGCGAGGATGCGGGCCGGCGGATCGTGATGAAGCCGCTGCGTGCCGTCGAGCTCGAGAAAGGCCTCGTCGATCGAAAGCGGCTGCACCAGCGGTGTCAGTTCCTGCATCATGCCGCGAACCTCACGGCCGACGCGGACATATTTTTCCATGTTCGGGCGGATGACGACGGCCTGCGGGCACGCTTCCAGCGCCTTGAACATCGGCATGGCGGAGCGCACTCCATGGATGCGGGCGATATAACAGGCGGTGGAGACGACGCCGCGCTTGCCGCCGCCGACGATGACAGGCTTGTCGGCCAGCTCAGGATTGTCGCGTTTCTCGATCGATGCATAGAAGGCATCGCAATCGATATGCGCCAGCGTCAGCGCGTAAAGCTCCCGATGGTAGACGAGACGAGGGCTGCCGCAGCTCCGGCAGCGCGTGCGCGCGGCCGATTGCTCGCTCAAGCAATCGCGACAGAAGCCGGAGATCTTGTCGGGCGCACGGGTCATCGAACGAGAACAAAAATTGAACATCGCCACTTTATGATCTAAGCTTGCGAGTCTCAAGCTGGAAAACTGCCGGGGAGGCGCGAGTGCAGAACTTAATCGTGGAGCCGTTGACGCCGGATCGTTGGGGCGATTTCGAGACTTTGTTCGGGCCAAGCGGTGCGTGCTATGGCTGCTGGTGCACCCATTTCCGCGTGCCGACATCGCAGCGCAAGACGATGGACGCGGCAGCAAAGAAGCGGCTGATTCGGGAGCGTATCGCGGCCGGGCCGCCGCCCGGCCTTCTGGGCTATGTCGATGGGCAGCCTGTCGCCTGGGTGCAGGTTTGTCCGCGCACCGAGCTGCCGCAGTGGAATTCGCCGAAAACGGTATCACGCCCGCTCGATCCGGCTGATGCGGAAGACAGCTCGGTTTGGGCGGTGAGCTGTTTCTTCATGAATTCGAAGGATCGCGGCAAGGGACACAGCCACCGGATGTTGTCGGAGGCGGTGAATTTTGCCCGCGCTTCCGGCGCCCGACTGCTGGAGGGTTGTCCGATCGAGCGTACGAAGCAGTCGAAATCCGTCGGCCTATATGTCGGCTCGCAGCGCATATTCGAGGCTGCCGGGTTTTCGGAAGTTGCGAAGCGCAAGGATGGCAGGCCTCTGATGCGCCTCGTCCTTTGAAAGGTGGCTCGGATGAGGTCAGCGCGCGATATGGGCCTGGATCAACGGCGCGGCCTGGCTCCATTCGTTAGCTTCCGGAATACCCGCGGCCACGGCCGGCGCCATGCGGTGGACGATGGAATCCGGTTTCAGATTGATAAGGAGGCACTCCGGAACATGTTCGCTGACCGAATGCAGATTGTGGGCCATGTCGTCGATAAAGGCGACGGGCATCGCGCGCTGCCTGTGCAGCGAGCGTACGATCGGCCCCTTCGGCTGCAGCGACGCGAGCAACGGATAGGCAAGCTCGAGCCTGTCGAGGAGCCGCCGTCTTTGCGCCCAGAATTGCGGTGGCATCGCCGTAAGGAAAACGATGTCCGCATCCTTCGAAAGGTCCTCGAGCGCATTGACGACGCAGTCGAAGGGCGTCTGCCATTGTTCCTGCGCTTCGAAGAAGGCTTCGATCAGCCGGTGGACATCCTTTTCTTCCAGCGCGGAACCATCGCCCTTGGAGACGATGTTGCCTGTCAGCCGGAACGAACGCGGCAGGAATTCATAGCCTTCGCCGTCGATGAAGGCCAGGAAAGGCGCAAAGAAATGCAGGACGACGTCATCGACATCGCAGACGATCAGTGGCCGCTCCTGCAGCCGGATATGCGACACATCGAATTCGAACGGGGCATCCATGGTCAATATTCTCCGGAGGCAAGGCCGGGCGGCGAGAAATGTGCCGACGCGGCAGCGACGGCCTCCGGCGGAATGCCGCTGGTCTCGCAGAAGGCCAGCAATGTCGGTTCGTGGTTCATGAGGAAATCGAGCATGCCAGCGAGAAAGGCAGGTTCGTTGATGGCGTTGCGTACCTGCGCCGGTTCGACGCCCGTCAGTGCCAAGAAGCGGCCGAACATGTCCGGTTCATTGGCCAGCCAGCCGAGCACGGCGATCGCAGTCTCTTGCGGGTCGGCCGCGCTCTTCTTCGGGTTCTTGAAGTTACTTTGCATTTTGAAGGGTGAGTTACCTATTTTTCAACCAAATGCCGGTAGTTTGCGATTCAACTATTTCTGGAATCGGTTCCTCGCGACCCTATATTTCGAGAGAATGGATGCAATACCGGATGCAGGGACAGCTTTCCATGCCTAAGCAGGTAATGATTGTAGAAGACAATGAGCTCAATATGAAGCTCTTTCGCGACCTGATCGAGGCTTCCGGCTATACGACGATCCAGACCCGCAACGGCATGGAGGCGCTCGATCTCGCCCGCAAGCATCGCCCGGATCTGATCCTCATGGATATCCAGCTTCCGGAGGTTTCGGGCCTCGAAGTCACCAAATGGCTGAAGGAAGACGACGATCTGCACGTGATACCTGTGATCGCAGTCACGGCCTTCGCCATGAAGGGCGACGAGGAGCGCATTCGCCAGGGCGGTTGTGAAGCTTACGTTTCAAAGCCGATTTCGGTGCCGAAATTCATTGAAACCATTAAGACCTATCTGGGCGACGCCTGACGATGGGGAAGAGCTTATGACCGCACGCATTCTGGTAGTCGACGATATTCCGGCCAACGTAAAGCTTCTGGAAGCGCGGCTGCTGGCCGAATATTTCGAAGTGCTGACCGCCGAAGATGGCTTGAAAGCGCTTGCCATCTGCGCGAATACGCAGGTCGATCTCATCCTTCTCGATATTATGATGCCCGGCATGGATGGTTTCGAGGTGTGCGAGCGCCTGAAGTCCGATCCCCGCACCGCCCATATTCCCGTTGTCATGGTCACGGCGCTCGATCAGCCCGCCGACCGTGTGCGCGGCCTGAAGGCAGGCGCCGACGATTTCCTGACCAAGCCGGTCAACGACCTGCAGCTCATTTCGCGCGTCAAGAGCCTGCTTCGTTTGAAGACCCTCAGCGACGAACTGCATATGCGCAACGAAACCGCGCGCAATTTCGGTATCGACGATCTGATGCGGGTAGGCGACGGCCGTACCGAGGAAACCGGGCAGGTGCTGCTAGTCGATGGCCGCGCCAATTCGCAGGAGCGCATCATCAGGACGCTCAAGCCAATTGCCCAGGTTGTCGCGATGTCCGATCCGCAAGCTGCCCTGTTCGAAGCGGCAGAGCAGTCATTCGAACTGGTCATCGTGAATTCGAATTTCGAGGATTACGATCCTCTGCGGCTGTGCTCGCAGCTTCGCTCGCTGGAGCGCACGCGTTTCTTGCCGGTACTGCTCGTGACGGAGCAGGGCGCCGACGAGATGGTCGTTCGCGCGCTCGACCTCGGCGTCAACGACTATATCGCCCGGCCGATCGACCCCAACGAGCTGGTGGCCCGCTGCCTCACGCAGATACGCCGCAAGCGCTACAACGACCGTTTGCGCGCCAGCGTTCAGCAGACGATCGAGTTGGCCGTGACCGATGCGCTGACCGGTCTGAACAACAGGCGCTATCTGGACAATCACCTCAAGGTGCTTTTCGACCGCTCGATGGCACGGGGGCGGCCGCTCTCCGTTCTGATCACCGATATCGACAGGTTCAAGACTGTCAACGACACCTATGGGCATGACGCTGGCGACGAAGTATTGAAGGAATTTGCCGCGAGAATCCGCTCCACGGTACGCGGTGCCGACCTTGCTTGCCGCTACGGCGGGGAGGAATTCGTCGTCGTGATGCCGGATACGGCTGCCGATGTCGCCGCTGCGGTCGCCGAGCGTCTGCGCGCGGCGGTAGAAAATATGCCGGTGAAACTGCGCGACGGCGGCGTTTCCCTTAACATTACTGCATCCTTCGGTATCTCGTGCCGTTTGGAGGCAATCGACACGCCTGAGCAATTGATGAAGCAGGCCGATCTCGCGCTTTACGAAGCAAAGCGGGCTGGCCGCAACAGGGTGGTCGCCGCGGCAGCCTAAGGAAAATAATCACTGGAAGCGGGACTGCCCGTTAATATTGAGGGTATTTTTTAGGTTTTGAACAACGGCTGGAAATTTTTCACTCTTCTCCCGCCGGCGATGCCACTTCGGCTCAGTTGAAAGAAAGGAATAATACCTTTGTTTTTGACCTGAGGGAATACTTTAGATTCTGAAGTTCTTTTGCGATACTCCTGTGGATTTTATGTGTAATTTTGTTTTATTTGCAGTTTTCTTGATAAGATTAAGTGGAGAGAAGGAAGGTTAACTGAGAATAGCTTGTATATTAAAGTTTTCTATAATATCTGCATTTGAGATTTGCTGATTGTGTGGAGGTTATATGTTTATTCTTGCGTCTTTCACGATTTGTTTCGCTAAAACTATTAAGCTTTCCTTTCTGCCGAAGACATGAATTTTAACCATGCAAGCAGACAAGCATTTTTTATCATTAAGAATTTGTTGATTTTCTTCCGATTTCGCGCGAATTTAGTCCCATAGATGGACAGCCCGCAAGGGTTTCAGGATACCCCATGATGCTCAGGTCCGCCGCATCTCCTGGGTCGTGGGGTCGGTCGGCTGGCAGGCAGAAATATGACGGTTCCTCGTGCCGTTTTGCAGGCTAGCCGGCCCCCAATTTAAAACGCCGCTCTTCGTTGATCGAAGGCGGCGTTTTTTCTTTCGATGATCGTCGGGCGCTGTCTCGGGCGATGCAGCAAAATCGGACGTCGGTCGCGGAGGTGCCGCCGGAAATGCGGAGCTGTCGCTGCAAACAAAAAAGGCGCTGACCCGCGGGTCGCGCCTTTTTGTAACCTGAAGTTTAGGAAGCTTACTTGATCTTCGTTTCCTTGAACTCGACATGCTTCTTAGCGATCGGGTCGTACTTCGTCTTCGTCATCTTGTCCGTCATCGTACGGCTGTTCTTCGTCGTGACGTAGAAGAAACCGGTGTCGGCCGTCGACAGCAGCTTGATCTTGATGGTGGTAGCCTTGGCCATAGTCGTCCTGCCTTTAATAAAAATGAACGCCGTGGACGGCCGGTGCGGAGGTCCACGGCGAATTCTGGCGCGAAACTACAAATCGCGCCCGAAAAGTCAACCCCTGTTGCTCATGAAAAGCAGCCGTATCCCCGAAAGCAGGACATAAAGGCCGAAGAAAAAAGCAACAGCCCAAGCAAAGCCGCTGGGATTCGCCAGGTCCATGGCCGTGCCGATCGTCGGCGGGCCTAGGACCATGCCGACGGCGTAACAGAAGACGAAGGCTGCGTTGGCCGCAACGAGGTCGACGCCGGTCAGCCGCGTGCCGAGATGGCTGAGACCGACCGTATACATGCCTGAAACGCAACCGCCCCAAAAGAGCAGAATGGTGGCGAGAATGATCCAGTTCGACGACAGGGAGGGCAGCAGAAGCGCGCCGACAAGGCCGATGGTTGCCATGATCGATAACAGCGGCCGCTTGTCGCGCATACGGTCAGCGAGCAGCCCGAGCGGGATCTGGAAGACGAAATTGCCCACGCCCATGACAGTCAGCAGCAGCGCCGCCTGCGATTCGTTGAAGCCGAGGCGCGTAGCATAGCTGGTGAACAGCGACCCGCCGCCGACGGTCACCGCGCCGAACACGAAAACCGCAGCCGTCGCTGTTGGAACGAGGAAGATATATCGGACAAAATGCAATTCCGGCTTTTCGTCGACGATGGGGCTCTCGTTGCGGGCGATGAAGATCGGAATGGCTGCGGCAAGGATGATGCAGGCACCGATGATGAAGGGCATCAGGCCCTCGCTGCCCACCAGGGAAAAGAGCAGGGGACCAGCTGCAAATCCGAGAGAGAAAACCGTGGAATAGAGGCCGAGCACGAAACCGCGCTTGGAAGGCGGAGAGGCGGCATTGATCCAGAATTCCGACAGGATGAACAGCGTCGTGGTCGCGCCGTGGAAAACGATCCGGAGCGGAAACCACAGCAGCAGATTTTCCGCATAGTAAAATCCGAGCGAACTCAACGCCGAAAGGAGGACCGCCCAGATCATTGTCTGTACGACCCCGAAGCGATGGGCGAGTTTGGTCGTGATGACCGCGGCCAGCATCGAGGCCACTCCCATCATCGCTGTGTTGAGCCCGATCAGGCTCGAAGGAACGCCGCGCTTTTCGAGAATGATGCTCAGAAGCGGCAGGCCGAGCCCGATGGCGATGCCAACGGCGGATACGGACGCGATGGCTGCGACGAGCGAAGGCCAGTGAATTTCTTCGACATGGCCGGCCTTGTCGTTCGTCGGTTCAAGCATAAACAAAATCCTGGGGCATGAGGCGGGCGAATCGGTCTGAACACGGGACACGGGAAGGCACGGCTCGGCCGAATTCAGGTGGCGGGTCGGCTTTCATGTGATCGGTCACCCCTCTGCAATGGTCCCTATGACGCGGGGCATGTTCAGACAAGAAATGCTGCTCGTGTCAAGCTGTTGCCGGCAAAGCAATCCGCATGAACCAAGAATAAGCAGCAAATCGCCAGTAGCTGCCGATGTCAGGGCACGATGCGCGGAGGCGCTCCTTGGCATCGACGGAAACGGGCAACACGGGCCGGACGACATGTTCACGATCGGCCGTTTCCCTGATCCCATTCCTCCGGGCTGTCGTCATGTCCCCCAAAACCATGCATGCGCAAGGCCCATTGCAGGCCGATGACGCCGCCCTTGATCGGCTGAATGACGGCAAGCGCGGCAATGATCGTGATGGGCGTCCAGAGGACGAAATGCGCCCAGAGCGGCAGTTTGAAGGCCATGTCGGTCAGCATATAGCCGCCGACGATAAGGTGGCCCAGAACCAGGATCACCAGATAGGGCGGCAGGTCGTCGGCGCGCTGATGAGAAATATCCTCGCCGCATACCGCACAATGATCGACCGGCTTCAGAAAGGCGCCGAAAAGCCTGCCGGTGCCGCAGCGCGGGCAGCGGTTCAGCATACCGCGGGCAATCGATTGTCCGAGGGGGCGCTCGCTCTGGTCTGAACCGCCGAAGCGGGTGGGGGAGTCGGATGGGCTGCCCGTCATGAATGCGCTTCCTCCATGCCGGCAGCCGTCCTCTATCTACGGCCGCGCGGCGGTCTCGTGCCCGGTGCCTTGCGGGCCTGGTTCTTGTTGCGGCGGGTCGCCTTGTGGAAGGAGCGCACTGCCGTCGGCATAGGCTTGCCCTCGCTCAGCATCTCGAAGCGCAGCGCTCCGGCAAGCGGCACGGCTTCTGCCAGCCTCACCGTCACATCGTCGCCGAGACGATATCCGAGCCCGGTTCTTTCGCCCGTTAGCGCCTGATGCGCTTCGTCATAGATGAAATAATCGGTGCCGAGGGTAGATATAGGAATGAAACCGTCCGCGCCATAGTCGGGCAGGGTGACAAAAAGCCCCGATTTGGTAACGCCGCCGACGCGGGCTTCGAATTCTGCACCGACGCGGCCGGCGAGATGATGGGCGATGAGCCGGTCGACCGTCTCGCGCTCCGCCGCCATAGCGCGGCGCTCGAAAGTCGAGATTTCGGCGGCGATATCGTCGAGCGACGCTTCTTCCTCCGGCGTGATGCCGCCCTCGCCGAAGCCGAGCGAGCCTACGAGCGCACGGTGTACGATCAGGTCGGCATAGCGCCGGATCGGCGAGGTGAAGTGCGCGTATTTCATCAGATTGAGGCCGAAATGCCCGATATTGTCGGGGCTGTAGATCGCCTGGCTCTGCGAGCGCAGCACCATCTCGTTGACCATGGTCTGGTGCGCGGTACCCTCGGCTTTCGCGAGAATACCGTTGAAGCTGTTGGCCCGCACGTTGCCGCCCTTGGCAAGCGAGATACCGAGAGTAGTCAGGAATTCGCGCAGCACTTCCTGCTTGGCGAGTGTCGGGCCATCGTGGATGCGGTAGATGAGAATTTGCTTCCGCTTTTCCAGCGTTTCGGCAGCGGCGACGTTCGCCTGGATCATCATTTCTTCGATGAGCTTATGCGCGTCGAGGCGCGGCGGCACGAAGACACGATCGACGGTGCCGTCCGCCTTCAGCAGGATCTTGCGCTCCGGCATGTCGAGCTCGAGCGGCTGACGCCGGTCGCGGCCCTTTTTCAGAATTTCGTAGGCGTGCCAGAGGGGCTTGAGGATCGGCTCCAGCATCGGCCCGGTCTTATCGTCGGGCTGGTCGTCGATCGCCGCCTGCGCCTGCTGGTAGGAAAGCTTGGCCGCACTCTTCATCATGATGCGATGGAAAGTGTGTCCCGCCTTGCGCCCCTCCTTGGAGAAAATCATTCGCACAGCGAGGGCAGGACGATCGAGGCCTTCCTTCAGCGAGCAGAGATCGTTGGAGATGCGCTCGGGCAGCATCGGCACGACGCGATCTGGAAAATAGACCGAATTGCCGCGTTTCAGTGCTTCGCGATCGAGCGGCGAATTCGGACGCACATACCAGGAGACGTCGGCAATGGCGACGGTGACGATCACGCCGTCCGGATTGTCGGGCGAGGGGTCCATCTCGGCGTAGACGGCGTCGTCATGGTCCTTGGCATCCGCCGGGTCGATGGTGATGAGCGGCAGGCTGCGCCAATCCTCGCGATGCGACATGGTTGCCGGTTTGGCCGCATCGGCTTCGGCAATGACTGCAGCGGGAAAGACGTGCGGGATACCATGCGCGTGAATGGCGATCATCGAGATCGCTTTTTCCGAGGCGACGGAGCCGATGACCGACAGAACCTTGGCGCGCTGCAGGCCGAAGCGGCCGAGACGCGCGACTTCGACTTCGACCAGATCGCCGTCCTTGGCGCCGCCGGTATAATCCGGATCGATCACCATCTCCTCGCCGCGCCGCTCGATCGGCATGAGACGGCCACCGCCGCCGGGCGTTTCGCGAAAGACGCCCATGGTAGCGCCCTGCCGCTTGTCGATCACCTTGATGATACGGGCCGTATAGGCCGGGCCGCCGCGATCCACGGCCGGGAAGATCTTTGCGAGAATGCGATCGCCCATGCCGGCGACGGGTGCCCTACCCTTGCCGTTGCGGCCTGCGGGCGAGGAGGATTGTTTGATCAAGACAGCCGGAGCGACGCCATTTTCCTCAGCCCATTCCGCTGGACGGCCGATCAGCATGCCGTCCTTGTCGCGGGTGGTGATATCGAGAACGGCGATCGGCGGCAGCGCGCCGGGGCGGATGAGCGACTTGCGGCTCTTCTGCACCATGCCTTCTTCTTCAAGCTCGCGCAGCAGTTCCTTCAGCGCGACGCGGCTTTCGCCTTTCAAGCCGAAGGCCTTGGCGAGCTCCCGCTTGGACGCCTGTTGCGGATGATCGGCGATGAAGCGCAGAAGGACCTCGCGCGGCGGCAGCTCACCATGGACGATCGCCATCATCGGCTCGGCGTCGCCGCGTGCCTTACCGGCGCGGCCGGGTTTGCCGGAATGCCGTTCCGACGATGGATTCCTGCCGCGCGGTTCTCTGCTCACTCTGCACTCTTCTTTTTCGCTGCCGTCTTGGCCGAAGGTTTCTTTGCAGCAGCCTTCGGCTTGGCGGTCGTTTTCGTCACTTTTGCGCCGGCGGCCTTTGCCTTGGCGGGCGCCTTCTTGGTGGTGCCGCCGCTCTTGCCGGCCTTGGCGGCGATTAGCGCCAGGGCCTCCTCGACCGTGATCGCCTGCGGGTCCGTGCCCTTCGGCAGCGTCGCATTGACCTTGCCCCAATTGACATAGGGGCCGTATTTGCCGTCGCGAACGGTGATCGCGCCGCCGCCGTCCGGATGCTCGCCGAGCTCCTTCAGCGCCGCTGCCGCACCGCGCGCCTTGCCGCCGGCTGCCTTGCTCTGCTTTTCGGCAATCAATGTCACCGCGCGGTTGAGGCCGACCGTAAAGACGTCTTCGACGCTTTCGAGATTGGCGTAGCTGCCGTCGTGCAGCAGGAAGGGACCATAGCGGCCGATGCCGGAAGAGATCATCTTGCCGGTTTCGGGATGCTTGCCGATGTCGCGTGGCAGCGAGATCAGCGCCATCGCCTTCTCATAGTCGATATCTTCGGGCTTCCAACCGCGCGGCAGCGAAGCACGCTTGGCATCCTTGCCGTCGCCGCGCTGGATATAAGGCCCGAAGCGGCCCGAACGCAGCGTCAGCTCTTCGCCCGTCACCGGATCGGCGCCAAGCGCCTTCGGCTCGTTCAATCCGTTGGACTCGGCCTCTGCGCCACCTTCCGACGAAAGCTGTCGCGTATAGTTGCATTCTGGATAATTCGAGCAGCCGACGAAGGCGCCGTATTTGCCGAGCTTCAGCGACAGGTTGCCGGTGCCGCACACCTGGCAGATGCGCGGATCGCTGCCGTCTTCCCGCTTCGGAAAGACAAGCGGCGCTAGCGCGTCGTTCAGCGCGTCCAGCACGTTGGTGACGCGCAGTTCCTTCGTATCTTCGATCTGGGCGAAGAAATCGCGCCAGAAGTCGCGCAACACGTCCTTCCAGTTCAGCTCGCCGGCCGAGATACGGTCGAGCTTCTCTTCCAGATCGGCCGTAAAGTCATACTCCACATATTTAGTGAAGAAGCTTTCGAGGAAGGCTGTGACCAGCCGGCCCTTGGCCTGCGGCACCAGCTTGCGTTTGTCGATGGTCACGTAGTCGCGGTCGCGTAGCGTCGCGAGCGTCGCCGCATAGGTGGACGGGCGGCCGATGCCGAGTTCTTCCATCTTCTTGATCAGCGATGCTTCCGAATAGCGCGGCGGCGGTTCGGTGAAATGCTGGGTCGAATTGATCTTCTGCTTTGCGAGATTCTCGCGCGCATTAATGTCAGGCAGACGGCCGCCTTCTTCGCTATCGTCGCTCTGCTCGCCATCTTCCTTCTGGTCGGTATAGGCGGCGATGAAGCCGTCGAAGCGAATGACGGAGCCGACGGCGCGCAGGCCGGCCTTCTTGCCGGCGTTGTCGGCCAGAATCTCGGCCGTCGTGCGCTCGATTTCGGCCGATGCCATCTGGCTGGCGATGCCGCGCTTCCAGATCAGGTCGTAGAGCCTGAGCTGATCGTCATCGAGGAACTTGCGGATGCGGTCCGGTACGCGGTCGAAGTCGGTCGGTCGGATCGCTTCGTGCGCTTCCTGCGCATTCTTTGCCTTGGTAGAATAGAAGCGGGCCTTTTCCGGCAGGTAGCGGTCGCCGAACTGGTTAGCGATGGCGTGGCGTGCCGCATCGATAGCTTCCGGCGCCATCTGAACGCCGTCGGTACGCATATAGGTGATGAGACCGACGGTTTCGCCGCCGATGTCGACACCTTCATAGAGCTTCTGCGCCACCTGCATGGTGCGCGAAGCCGAGAAGCCGAGCTTCGAGGAGGCGGCCTGCTGCAGAGTCGAAGTGGTAAAGGGCGGACTCGGATTGCGCTTGACCGGCTTTGCCTCGACCGTATCGACGACATAGGAGGCGCCTTCGAGCAGCGCCTTCAGCCTGCCGGCGTCTTCGCCGTTGCCGATCGCACGCGGCTGCAGGCGCTTGCCGTCAGCAGATACAAGGCGGGCTTCGAATTCGTCGCCGCGCGGCGTCTTCAGGATTGCCGAGAGATTCCAGTATTCTTCCGATATGAAACGTTCGATCTCCGACTCGCGGTCGCAGACGAGGCGCAGTGCGACGGATTGAACGCGGCCGGCAGAGCGGGCGCCCGGCAGCTTGCGCCAGAGAACCGGCGACAGGTTGAAACCGACGAGATAGTCGAGGGCGCGGCGGGCGAGATAGGCGTCCACCAGCGGCACGTCGATGTCGCGCGGCTCTGCCATGGCATCGAGCACGGCCTTCTTGGTGATGGCGTTGAAGACGACACGTTTCACCGGCTTGCCGTTGATGGCGCGCTTCTTGTTCAGCACGTCGAGCACATGCCAGGAAATGGCTTCACCCTCGCGATCCGGGTCGGTCGCGAGAATCAGGCCGTCGGAGGTTTTCAACGCGTCGGCAATGTCCTTGATGCGCTTTTGCGAGGCACCATCGACTTCCCACAGCATTTCGAAATCCTGATCCGGCAGCACCGAGCCGTCTTTGGCGGGCAGGTCGCGCACATGGCCGAAGGATGCAAGAACCTTATATCCGGGTCCAAGATATTTGTTGATTGTCTTGGCCTTGGCAGGCGATTCCACCACTACAACGTTCATCGTCAAGTCTCTGAATATGAGGTCGCGCCGGTATAAGGCGCGGGAGATGCCGGGTTTTTCCGTCTTCCCGGCCCCCCGACATGGACAGGGAAATCGTCGCGGTCAAGAGGCTACTGCATAATTCCTTAAATCGGAATCGATTGAAGGATAAAATTATGCAGCACGTTTAACGTGTTGCAGCGGCCTTTGCGCGTCATATGTGACGCGCGGCGCTGTAATGCAATTTTTGCGCTTGGCGCGGCGATGCGATGCTTAGAATCGGTACGCGTGTCACAGTTTTCAATCCAGCATGGAGATCGACACCAGCCCGCCCGGATGCCGATGCAGCCGCCCCGCCATGTCCAATTCGAGCAGCACAGAGTGAATGGCCGATATCGGCAGGCCGGTATGGCGGACAATGTCGTCGATCTCGACCGGTGTCGGGCCGAGGGCCTCGACGACGTGGTCGCGCTCGGCGTCATCGGGCGGCGCGGAGAGCGGTCTGCTCCTTTCAATAGGCGGTGCGGCGGGGCGCGGGCGAAAGAGGTCCGGCTCGGCGAGCGGCCGCAGCGCCTCGACGACATCGTCCGGCGACGTGACGATCATCGCGCCGTCTTTCAGCAGACCGTTCGTGCCTTCGCAGCGCGGATCGAGCGGCGAGCCGGGAACGGCAAAGACAAGCCTGCCGAATTCGCCGGCAAGCCGCGCCGTGATCAGCGAGCCCGAGCGGGTTGCTGCCTCGACGACCACGACGCCGAGCGAAATGCCCGCGATAAGGCGATTGCGGCGCGGGAAGTCGCGCGCTCGCGGCTCCCAGCCGAAAGGCATTTCGCTGACGGCAAGCCCGTTGCCATCCCAGATATCATTGAGCAATCCGATATTCTCTGGTGGGTAGGGCTGGTCGAGCCCGCCCGCCATGGCAGCGATCGTGCCGGTGGCGAGGCTGGTGCGGTGGGCTGCCGTATCGATGCCGCGTGCGAGACCGGAAACGACCCCATAACCGGCCTCGCCGCAGGTGCGCGCGATCATCGCGGTGAATTTGGCGCCGCTGATCGAGGCGTTTCGCGAGCCGACCATGCCGATGGCCGGTCTGGTTGCCACAGACATGTTGCCTTTGACCGCAAGCAGCGGCGGCGCGCCGTCGATCTCGCGAAGGGCGGGAGGATAATCCGGCTCACCGATGCCGACGAAACGCGCGCCGAAGCGATGCGCAGCTTCTAGTTCCCGCAGGGCGTCTCGCTCATCGGCAATGCGGATCGCGCGTGTCGAGCCGCCACGCTGCGAAAGCTCCGGCAGGGCGACCAGAGCTGCTTCTGCCGAGCCGTAGTGATTGATGAGATCGCGAAAGGTGGACGGACCGACATTGTCGGAGCGGATGAGCCTGAGCCAGGCGATCCTTTGTTTTTCGGTCAGCGCAACTCCGGTCCGTCTTGCGCTGCCTGTGTCCATTATCCCTTTGCTCCGATCTTGCCTTCCGTTCCCGCGGTCAGCCGGGCAATGTTGGCCCTATGCTTGTACCAGGAGATGACGGTCATCAGCGCCATGACGGCGGCGATCTTATCGGCGCCCAATATCCACAATACAACCGGAATGACAAGGGTTGCAACCAGTGCGGAAAGCGAGGAATAACGGGTGGTAAAGGCGATCGCTAGCCAGACGATCGCGAAAATCAGTGCCATCAACGGTGCGAGACCCAGCAGGATGCCGAGATAGGTCGCCACACCCTTGCCGCCCTTGAAGCCGATCCACACCGGGAAGATATGGCCGATGAAGGCGGCGAAACCAGCCAGAACGCCGGCATCTTCGCCGAAGAAATGCGCGGCGATCAGGACGGCCGCCGTGCCCTTGAAGGCATCGAGCAGAAGTGTAGCCGCAGCGAGTCCCTTGTTGCCGGTGCGCAGCACGTTGGTCGCGCCGATATTGCCCGATCCGATGTTACGCACATCTCCGAGACCGGCCATGCGGGTCAGGAGAAGGCCGAAGGGAATGGAGCCGAGCAGATAGCCGATGACGAGGGTGGCCAGCACGGTCTGCGGGGTAAGCTGCCAAGTCCAGAAATCCGCCATCACGTCTTATTCTCCGTAAACCCTTGAAGCCGCCCTAAAGACTGTGGACCAGCTTGCCGGCGACATAGGTTGCGACCGCCCGGCCGCTCATCCTCGCATCCTCGAAAGGCGTATTCTTCGAGCGCGACAGAAGCATGTCTTTGGCGACAAGCCAAGGCTCGTCAAGATCGACAAGCGCGATATCCGCTTTGGTACCAGGTTTCAGCGTGCCGGCGGGCAGGCCGAATATCTGTGCCGGCCGTGTCGAGAGCGCATCGACGAGCCGCATCAGGCTGACCTGGCCGCTGTGATAGAGCCGGAGTGCCGCCGGAAGCAGCGTTTCCAGCCCCACGGCACCGTCTTCCGCCTCGCCGAACGGCAGGCGTTTCGTATCGACATCCTGCGGATCGTGCGAGGAGACGATGATATCGATCGTGCCATCGGCCAGCGCCTCGATCATGCCCGTGCGGTCGTCTTCGGAGCGCAGCGGAGGATAGAGCTTGAAGAAGGTTCGGTACTCGCCGATGTCATTCTCGTTGAGTGCGAGATTGTTGATCGAGATGCCGCAGGTGACCTTGGCGCCGCGCGAGCGGGCAAGGCGGATCGCCTCCGCCGATTCCGGCACAGAGATCATCGGCGCATGATAATGACTGCGCGTCAGCGCTGCGATGCGAAGGTCGCGCTCCAGCGGGATCAGTTCGGCTTCCTTCGGAATGCCCGAGAGGCCGAGCCAGCTTGCGAGCAGGCCTTCATGCATGACGCCGTTTGCGCCGAGATATTTGTCGCGCGTCTCGCAGGAAATGACAGCGCCGAATTCCCGCGCATAGGTCATTACCCGGCGCAGGACCTGGCTGTCGTGGACGCTGGAATGCGCGTCAGTGAAGGCGACGGCGCCTGCTTCCCGCAGCAGGCCGATCTCCGTCATCTCCTCGCCGGCAAGTCCCTTGGTGAGGGCGGCAGCCGGATAGACATTGACGATGGCCGTATCCCGCGCTGTCTTCCGGACGAATTCGACGAGAGCAATGTCGTCGATGACCGGATCCGTGTCCGGCATCATGATGAACGAGGTGACGCCGCCGGCCGCAGCCGCGCGGCTCGCGGAGGCGATCGTTTCGCGGTGTTCGCCGCCGGGCTCGCCGACATGCACGCGCGCATCGACCAGGCCGGGGATCGCGACAAGCCCATTGCAATCGCGAACGGTTGCGCCTTTGGGAATGCCGTGATTCTTCGCATCCTTGCCTGCGGCAACGATTACGCCGTCGTCAACGACGATTGTGCCAATCTCATCAAGATTGCGCGAGGGGTCGATGATGCGGGCATTCTGGAGAACGATCGAGTTGCTCATGCGCCTGCTCCCTCGGTGCGAGGCCCTTGGTTCTGCGAAACGAGCAGCGTTTCCATCACGGCCATGCGGACGGCGACCCCCATTTCCACCTGTTCGGCGATGACGCTTTGCGGGCCATCCGCCACCTCGGAGGCGATTTCCACCCCTCGGTTCATCGGACCCGGATGCATGACGAGTGCGTCTTCCTTGGCGGCCTTCAGGGTCTCGGCGTCCAGTCCGTAGAAGTGATAATATTCGCGCACCGAGGGCACGAAGGCGCCGGACATGCGCTCGCGCTGAAGGCGCAGCATCATCACGACATCGGCATCCTTCAGCCCTTCCTTCATCGAATGGAAGACTTCGACACCCATGTCGGCGATGCCGGCCGGCAGCAGGGTGGCCGGTGCCACGACGCGGACGCGCGCGCCCATGGCATTGAGAAGCAGGATGTTGGAGCGGGCAACACGCGAATGCAGCACGTCGCCGCAGATCGCGACGATGATGCGCGATAGCTTGCCCTTGGCGCGGCGGATCGTCAGCGCGTCTAGCAGAGCCTGGGTCGGATGCTCGTGCTGGCCGTCGCCGGCATTGACGACAGAGCAGGAGACTTTCTGCGCTAGGAGTGCCGCGGCGCCTGCGCTCGAATGGCGGATGACAAGCACGTCCGGCCGCATGGCATTCAGCGTCATCGCCGTATCGATCAGCGTCTCGCCTTTTTTGACCGAGGAGTTGCCGACCGACATGTTCATCACATCGGCGCCCAACCGTTTTCCGGCCAGTTCGAAGGAAGATTGCGTGCGCGTCGATGCTTCGAAGAAGAGATTGATCTGCGTGAGGCCGCGAAGCGTCGATGTCTTTTTCTCGCGCTGGCGGCTGATCTTGACCGCCTCGTCGGCCTTGTCGAGAAGATAGGTGATATCCTGCTCGGTAAGGCCCTTGATGCCAATGAGGTGGCGGTGGGGAAAGAAGACCATGAACCTGCCTCCGGATTTCGTCAGGCGGTCTATAAAGAGGGAGCGCCGATGGAGCAAGCGGGGGTATGTGCCGAGGCCGTTTGTTCCCCATGCAATTTCGCCCGAATCCCGCTACAGGAGCCATGCCGGTGGGAGACGTAACTTCCAGTTTCCCTTTGCAACCCACTTGTTCTACAAGCGATTCATGACCCAAGCGACCCGGACTGACGACCCCTTTGCCGAACTGAACCAGCCGAGCCTCTGGACCGGCATCAATGCCTATCGTTCCGATCCGCTGATCGTAGATCTGACCTCCAGCCTGCCGCGTTCGATACGGGAAGAGCTGGAACAGCACGGTCGTTTCGTCACCTCGCACGAGGCCCAGGAACTGGCGCGCATGGCGAACCAGGGCACGCCGCAGCTGCGCACCCATGGCGCACGCGGCGAGCGTCTGGATGTCGTCGAATTCCACCCGGCCTGGCATGCGCTGATGCGCCGCTCCATGGCGATGGGTCTGCATTCCTCAATCTGGGATGCGCAGGCCGATCCCGAGGCGAAGGGCCACTCGCACAAGGTGCGCGCCGCCCGCTTCTATCTGACGGCGCAGCTCGAATGCGGCCATCTCTGCCCGCTGACGATGACCAGCGCCTCCGTGGCCGCGATGATGGCCTCGCCGGCCGTGCAGAAGGACTGGGCGCCGAAGATCCTTTCGCGCAAGTACGATTCGTCCAACAAGCCCGCCATGCAGAAGAGTGCCGTCACCATCGGGATGGGCATGACGGAGAAACAGGGCGGCACGGATGTGCGCGCCAACAAGACGAGTGCCGACAAGGTCAGCGAAGGTATTTACCGGCTTTCGGGCCATAAATGGTTCATGTCGGCACCGATGAGCGATGCCTTTATCATGCTGGCGCAGACCAAGGACGGCATGGGCTGCTTCCTCGTGCCACGGCTGCTGGAGGATGGCTCGGCCAACGGCCTGCATTTCCAGAGGCTGAAGGACAAGCTCGGCAACCGCTCGAACGCTTCGTCTGAAGTCGAATTCACCGACACCTTCGGCTTCCTGCTGGGCGCACCCGATGCCGGCATCCGCACGATCCTCGATATGGTGACGCTGACGCGGCTCGACTGTGCGCTCGCCTCCGCCGGCATCATGCGTGCCTCGCTCGCGGAAGCCGTGCATCATGCGCGCGGCCGCAGCGTCTTCGGCAAGATGCTGGTCAACCAGCCGATCATGACGCGCGTGCTTGCCGATATGGCGCTCGATGTCGCCGCCGCGACCGCGCTCGCTTTCCGCCTGGCCGAAGCCTTCGACAAGGCAAGCGGCAGCAGCGAGGATGCGGCCTATGCCCGTGTCATGACGCCGGTTGCCAAATACTGGTGCTGCAAGATCGCGCCGGCGCTGATCTATGAAGCCATGGAATGCATTGGTGGCAGCGGCTATATCGAGGAACGCCCGATTGCCCGCCACTACCGCGAAGCTCCCGTCAATGCAATCTGGGAGGGCTCCGGCAACGTCATGGCGCTCGATGTCCTGCGCGTGCTGAACCGGGGCAGGGACCTGTTCGAGACCGTCTTTGCCGGTCTCGCCCGCGATCTCGGCCCGGCCGGCAAGAAGACCATCGAAGTCCTGCGTGCCGCCATGGCGCTTTGCGAACAGGATGAGGGCGCCGCTCGCCTGCTGGTCGAGCAGATGGCGCTTGCAGCCGGTGCCGCCGAGCTTTATCGCCTCGGTGCTGGCAAGATTGCCGATGCCTTCATCGAAACCCGCCTGGCCGGCGGCTGGCGCGCGACCTACGGCATGCTCGATTCGCGCTTCGATGCCAGCTACATCGTCGATCTGCTGTATCCGCCGGCCACTTAGGGCATCACCGGCCGTCTCGCAATTTCGTCGCGGCATCTCCCGTTGATGCAGTACCAATATTTATTATATATTGGTACTGACAGAGGAGTGCCTTATGGCTCGCAATACATCCGTTTCGCTTGGCGATCATTTCAGTGCCTTCATCGAGGCTCAGATACAGACAGGTCGATACGGCTCCGCCAGCGATGTCGTTCGCGCGGGTTTGCGCCTACTCGAAGAACACGAGACGAGGGTTAAGGCTCTGCAGGATGCATTGATTGCTGGTGAAAAATCCGGAGAAATTGCTTCTTTCGATAATGCGGCGTTCCTCAAGCGAATGCGTGCGACCTATGGCGAATAGGCGGTCAAGTACGGCCTCTCTCCGCTTGCAGTCGCTGATCTTGAAGCTATCTGGCGATATACCGTCGAAAATTGGTCCTTAGGACAAGCTGAAATCTATCATGCCGAAATTGTTGAAGCTTTCGAGGATTGGCATCCGGTCTGAAAAACGGGCGTCCCGCTGATATCCGCGACGGCTATTTCAAATATGCCGTAGGGTCCCATGTGATCTATTATCTTTTACGGGATGACGAGATCGCGATCATTCGCATATTGCACCGGCGAATGGATGTCGGTCGGCATCTTTGAAGAGAGAATGTTTATCTCGGCGCCGACGCTAGCAATCATTGCGCCATCCATTCTGGTCGCCGCGAGGTTTTGTTCCTATAGAACCGCCTCCAAGTCTGGCGTCCGAGACGACGGTGTGGTTTGGTCAATTTCTCTAATCTGTGGATTCGCGCGTTTTGGCGGACAAGAAGCCTGACGGCTTTGTTGTTCGAGGCGATCCGGCTTGCTAATCACCGATCGGTGACAGATTGGAGTCGAGTCGATGGCCCCCGCAAACGCTGCCGTTAAAATCCCAGTGGAAATGCCTGTCGTGGAAAAGCGCGTGCGCAATCGTGCTGCGACGGAACAGGCGATCCTCGATGCCGCCAAGCGGCTGCTGGCGGAAGAGGGGTTCCAGAATTTCGGTATCAATGCGGTTGCCCGCGGTGCCGGCTGCGATAAGCAGCTGATCTACCGCTATTACGGCGGCCTCGATGGCCTCGTCGAAGCGATCGGCACCGATCTCGGCAGCTGGGTCACCGATCGTATCCCCGACGATACGGGCGGCATGTTCCTTCTGACCTATGGGGACCTGATGGAGCGGCTTTCGATGCTGTTTCTCGATGCCCTGCGCGCCGATCCCCTGATGCGCCGCATCGTCGCCTGGGAAGTCTCGGAAAACAGCGAGCAGGTGCGCCGCCTGTCGGAAGCCCGCTCCAAGGCGCTCGCAGGCTGGATCGAGCGCATGCGCGGCTCGCTGGCGCCGCCCAAGGGCGTCGATGCCCAGGCGGTCAATGCCATGATCTTTGCGGCCATTCAGCACATCGTGCTTGCCTCGGCCGTCAGCGATCAATGCTCGGGCCTCGCCTTGAAAAACGGCAGGGATTGGGAGAAGGCGGCAACAGCCCTGAAGAGGATCGTGCGCGGCGTCTACGGCTGACATCGGCAGTCCGACAGGGATATCCACAAGCCCTCCGCGCCGTTAACCTTAACAAATGGTTTACGTTGCGCAGCAGCGGTTAACTCGTCACTGTTGGAAGGTGATTAGTTAACCATCAAGCGTGCAGCCATGGGGTTGAAACCCGCCAAATTAGTGTTTCTCGTTACGGCGGTAATGTTCTTCGCCGTGCTCGCACTAGATATAACGCTGCCCGCGATGGTGTTGAGCGCCATGGCGCTGTCGAACTGGCTCGTCCTTTCGGCTGGCACGACGCAATTTCAGCGTCGAAGGGGTACCGCATGAAGTGGTTGTTGATTTGCTGGGCCGGACCGGTCTCGTTTCTCGGGGCATGGTATTATCTGTCGTACTACGACATGAGCTTTGGCATCTTCATGCTGACGCGGCAGATGCATGACCTGGTGTTCGATATCTACGGCAAGATTCTCGGCATTCCGCCTGAAACCATCCCGCCGCTTGTTGCCCGCGCGATTGCCTTCGACAGTCTTCTGGTCTTCGCAATCTTCGGCTTTCGCCGCCGCGCGGCCATCTTGGAATGGTGGCGCCGCCGTCAGGCATCGAGGTCGGGCAAGCTTGCTCTTCCTAGTGCCGACAGCCTGTCCAAAGCTCCCTGAAGAATGAAGCTTGCTGCCGCGGAGTCGATGCGCTCGGCGCGTTTGGCCCGCGAAACATCCATTTCCAGCAGCGCCCGCTCGGCCGCTACGGTAGAGAGCCGCTCGTCCCAGAAGACGAAGGGCAGGGCGGTCTTTTCCGACATGCTGCGCACGAAAGCGCGCGTTGCCTGCACACGCGGCCCGACAGAGCCATCCATGTTCATCGGGAGCCCTATGACGAAGGCCGCGACCTTTTCCTTTTCGGCGAAAGCAAGCAGCGTTTCGGCGTCCTGTGTGAACTTCACGCGCTTGATGACAGGGCGGGGCGTTGCGAAGCGCCGTCCGAGGTCGGACATTGCAAGCCCTATCGTCTTCGTACCGAGATCGAGGCCGGCAATCGGCTGGCCGGGCAGGAGCGTCGCGGCTAGGTCTTCGATGGTCAGCGTCGTCATCAGGTCTCGCTCTCGTCAAAACAAATTGAAGCCAAAGCCGCTTTTCTTTGCCGCGGTTTGGGATATCTCCTAGACACCAGCCTTCTATTTCAAATCAAGTCATAAGGAGAAATCCAATGAAGATCATCCGGCTCGGCCATTCCGCTTTTCGTATCGAAACCGCCAGGGCAAAAATACTGATCGATCCTTTCCTGACTTACAATTCCACTTTCGCCGCCGCTGGTCTCAACATCAAGGATGTCGCCGACGGCGTGACCCATATCCTGCTGACGCACGGCCATGGCGACCATGTTGGCGACACGGTTCAGATCGCCAAAGACACGGGAGCGGTCGTTCTCGCCAATGCCGATCTCGCATCATGGCTCGGCACCAAGGGTGTCGAGAAGCTGGAAATGGGCAATACCGGCGGCACCGTCGGCCTCGGCGGCTTCTCGGCCACCTTTACCAATGCGCTGCATTCCTCCGCGCAGATCACCGAGGACGGCGTTTCCCACGCGCTCGGCAATCCGAACGGTCTGATGCTGCATTTCGACGACGAGCCGACGCTGTTCCACATGGGCGATACGGATATCTTCTCGGATATGGGGCTGATCAACGAGCTGCATCAGCCCGATATCGGCATCGTGCCGATCGGCGACCGCTTCACCATGGGCGGTGCCGTGGCGGCACTCGCCTGCCAGCGCTTTTTCAGCTTCAAGACCGCCATTCCCTGCCATTACGGCACTTTCCCGATCATCGACCAGACGCCGGAAAAATTCGTCGCCGGCATGGAAGGTTCCAAGACCGCGGTTGCCGCACCGAAGGCGGGCGAGAGCGTATCTGCCTGACGATACCCGTTGCGTATGGCGGGCATGGCCTTTATAGCGTGAAGCAAATCCACTTGGGTGGATAATCTTGCTATCCGGAGAATGCCATGTCCGTCGATCTCGCCACCGTCAAACGCGTCGCCCATCTTGCTCGCATCGCCGTCAATGAAGACGAAGCGCAGCGAATGATGGGTGAGCTCAACGGCATTCTGGGCTTCGTCGAGCAGCTCTCCGAAGTGAATGTCGATGGCGTCGAAGCCATGACCTCCGTCACGCCGATGGCAATGAAGAAGCGCACCGACGAAGTAACGGACGGCAACAAGGCCGCCGACATCGTCGCCAATGCGCCGAATACCGATCAGAATTTCTTCCTGGTGCCCAAAGTCGTCGAATAACGGCTCTCTTCGAGCCTTTTCCGACCCGTTGCCCAATTCCAGATCTGAAGCGAAACAAAATGAGCGAACTGACCAGCCTGACCATTGCCGAAGCCCGCGACAAGCTGCGCGCCAAGCAGATTACCGCCACCGAACTGACCGAGGCCTATATCTCGGCGATCGAGGCTGCCAATGGTCAGCTCAATGCCTATGTGAAGGTGACGCCGCAAAAGGCGCTCGCAATGGCCAAGGTGTCGGACGCACGCCTTGCGGAGGGCAAAGCCGGCGCGCTGGAAGGCATTCCGCTTGGCATTAAGGACCTGTTCGGCACGGAAGGCATTCATACGCAGGCCTGCAGCCACATCCTGGACGGTTTCGAGCCGCACTATGAATCGACCGTCACGCAGAACCTGTGGAACGACGGCGCCGTCATGCTGGGCAAGCTCAACATGGATGAGTTCGCCATGGGTTCCTCCAACGAAACCTCCTACTATGGTCCAGTCATCAACCCCTGGCGCGCCGAGGGGTCGAACCAGCAGCTCGTTCCGGGCGGTTCGTCCGGTGGTTCGGCCGCTGCCGTTGCGGCGCATCTTTGCGCCGGCGCGACCGCTACCGACACCGGCGGCTCCATCCGCCAGCCGGCAGCCTTCACCGGCACCGTCGGCATCAAGCCGACCTATGGCCGCTGCTCCCGCTGGGGCGTCGTCGCCTTCGCTTCGTCGCTCGATCAGGCCGGTCCGATCGCCCGCGACGTACGCGATGCCGCCATCCTCTTGAAGTCGATGGCAAGCGTCGATGCCAAGGATACCACTTCGGTCGACCTGCCGGTGCCGGACTACGAAGCCTCGCTCGGCCAGTCGCTGCGCGGCATGAAGATCGGTATCCCAAACGAATACCGTGTCGACGGCATGCCGGAAGAGATCGAGACGCTTTGGCAGCAGGGCATCGCCTGGCTGAAGGATGCCGGCGCCGAGATCGTCAACATCTCCCTGCCGCACACGAAATATGCGCTTCCGGCCTATTACATCGTCGCGCCGGCTGAAGCGTCCTCGAACCTTGCCCGCTACGACGGCGTCCGCTACGGCCTGCGCGTCGATGGCAAGGACATCGTCGACATGTATGAAAAGACGCGCGCCGCCGGCTTCGGCCAGGAAGTGAAGCGCCGTATCATGATCGGCACCTACGTTCTGTCGGCAGGCTATTACGACGCATACTACCTCCGTGCCCAGAAGGTCCGCACGCTGATCAAGCGCGATTTCGAGCTGGCCTTCAACGCCGGCGTCGATGCGATCCTGACGCCCGCCACGCCATCCTCGGCCTTCGGCATCGCCGACGAGAACCTCGCGTCCGATCCCGTGAAGATGTACCTGAACGACATCTTCACGGTGACGGTCAACATGGCGGGCCTGCCGGGCATCGCCGTCCCCGCCGGCCTCGACCCGAAGGGCCTGCCGCTCGGCCTGCAGCTCATCGGCAAGCCGTTCGAAGAGGAGACCCTCTTCAAGACCGCCCACGTCATCGAACAGGCCGCCGGCAAGTTTACGCCGGCGAAGTGGTGGTGACGGATCAAACGACCCGAATGATGAATACGGGTGGCTATGGTTCTTTCGCCACCCGAAAAGTTTATCCTAAGAAGGCGGTGATTTGATCTTGCGCTAACAGCGGAAGCCGCCGCCACCGATATTCTATTTATTATTCAATTGCGAGCGCACCAGCCGCAGCCCCTTATCGCTGATGCGATAGGGATGGCCGCCGGTGGATTTTATCGCCTTGAGGCGTTTCAGCCGGCGGAAGAGGTCGATGCCGAAATCGGGATAGACCCAGCCGTCTCGCGTGAAGCAGCAGACGGTCTCGATCTTCTTGTTGTCGCTGCGTTCGATTTCGATGCGTCCGCCCTGGGCGAGCAGGTGCAGGATGCGCTGTTCTGCGCGGGAAATGTCCATTGTTGTCAGAATCCGCATAGCGCCGAAAGGCGCAGAAAAACGATCCGAAGCTTCCTTTCAGGGAAGTCGGGGCTTCGTTTTCAGGCCCGGCACGCAAGAAGACTTGCGAGCGGGGCCTTTACCGGGACTGACAAAAGTTGGACATCAAAACTCCGTTGATGCATCCTTTTAAAGCGGGTTGCACCGCAAGGTCAAGTTCAACTCGAAAGGTGTTTTCCGCCGTTAGCCGCGCCGGCGAATCTCGCCGCTGGCAAAAGCCTTTGGCCGGTGCTTTACTGGTCGCAAATGGCGGGGGCTCGATGATCCATATTCGCAATGCCCATGAAGGCGAAATGGCGGTGCTGGCAAGCATTGGCCTGCGCTCCTGGCAGAGGGCGATGAGCGCGATCGGCGGTACGGGCGAGCTGCTGGAGGGCGCACGCGAGACCTTTGAAAATTTCACCCGTAACTTCTGGCTGACGATATCAGTCATAGAGCTGAACGGTGAAGCGGTTGGTTGGGGCGCGCGCGAGGCACTCGATGAGGCGATCTCCGATTTCTGGATCGATCCGGATTTCGTCAGGCGCGGTCTCGGCTCCGCTCTCCTTGCGCGGATCGAAGAGGACGTGCGCGGGCAGGGATTGGAAAAGGTATCCCTGCAGAGCCATGCGGGGAATACGGACGCCATTGCCTTCTTCAAGGCGCGCGGCTATGCGATCCACTGGCTGTCGATCGTTTATTCCCCGAAGCTTGACAGCGACGTTCCCACGATCGGGCTTTCGAAATCGCTGGTCGATGAGAGTGACGGCGCCTACGGTCCGGGCATATAGACGCTGGCGATGCCGAAAGCCTTGCGCCGTCTCGCCAATTGCTCTACCTCACCAAAGCAGAAAACAGCATCATACAAGAGCTTCCCATGACCATTGTCGACGTCCGTACGCCAGATCCGAAACGCTTCATTCCAGGTGCCACCGGTGACTGGGAAGTGGTTATCGGGATGGAAGTCCACGCCCAGGTGCTGAGCAAGTCCAAGCTCTTCTCCGGTGCCTCGACGGAGTTCGGCAATCCTCAGAATTCCAACGTGTCGCTCGTCGATGCCGCCATGCCCGGCATGCTGCCCGTCATCAACGAGGAATGTGTGAAGCAGGCTGTGCGCACCGGCCTCGGCCTGAAGGCGCAGATCAACAAGCGTTCGATCTTCGACCGCAAGAACTATTTCTATCCCGACCTGCCGCAGGGCTATCAGATCTCGCAGTTCAAGGACCCGATCGTCGGCGAGGGCAAGATCGTCATCTCGCTTGGGCCGGACCGTCAGGGCCAGTTCGAGGATATCGAGATCGGTATCGAGCGCCTGCATCTGGAGCAGGATGCCGGCAAGTCGATGCACGACCAGCATGCGACGATGTCCTATGTCGATCTCAACCGCTCCGGCGTCGCGCTGATGGAAATCGTCTCCAAGCCGGACATCCGCTCGTCGGACGAGGCGAAGGCCTATATGACGAAGCTGCGCTCGATCGTGCGCTACCTCGGCACCTGCGACGGCAACATGGACGAAGGCTCCATGCGCGCCGACGTCAATGTTTCCGTGCGTCGCCCGGGTGGCGAATTCGGCACGCGCTGCGAAATCAAGAACGTCAACTCGATCCGCTTCATCGGTCAGGCGATCGAATATGAAGCGCGCCGGCAGATCGGCATTCTGGAAGACGGCGGCACGATCGACCAGGAAACCCGCCTGTTCGATCCAAACAAGGGCGAGACGCGATCGCTGCGCACCAAGGAAGATGCGCATGACTACCGCTATTTCCCCGATCCGGATTTGCTGCCGCTTGAGTTCGACGATGCGTTCGTTAAGGAGCTTGCCGCGCATTTGCCGGAGCTGCCCGACGACAAGAAGGAGCGTTTCGTCCGCGAACTCGGCCTCTCGATCTACGACGCTTCCGTGCTCGTCTCGGAAAAGGCGATCGCCGATTATTTCGAAGCCGTTGCCGCCGGCCGTGACGGCAAGATGGCTGCCAACTGGGTTATCAACGACCTGCTTGGCGCTCTGAACAGAACCGGCAAGGACATTGAAGAGACTCCGGTTTCGCCTGCTCAGCTCGGCGCGATCATCGATCTCATCAAGGCCGAAACCATTTCAGGCAAGATCGCCAAGGATCTGTTCGAAATCGTGCTCAACGAGGGCGGCGATCCCGCCGAGATCGTCGAGGCACGCGGCATGAAGCAGGTGACCGATACCGGCGCGATCGAAAAGGCCGTCGACGAGATCATCGCCGCCAACCCGGATCAGGTCGCGAAGGTCAAGGCAAAGCCGACGCTTGCCGGCTGGTTCGTCGGTCAGGTGATGAAGTCGACGGGCGGCAAGGCCAACCCGCAGGCCGTCCAAGCGCTGGTCAAGGCCAAGCTCGGCATCGAAGAGGAATAAGCGGTGTTCTTCGTCCGCACCGCCAGCGAGCAGGACCTGGAAAAGGTCCGCGCTCTGCTCGGCGAGACCTGGCATGCGACCTATGACCGGATCTACGGGACTGAAAAGGTGAGCGAGCTGCATGCCTCCTGGCATTCGCCGGCTGCGCTGAAGGCGCGGCTGGCGAACAAGAATTCCGAATTCCTGGTGGCCGATGACGGCAAGGCGATCGGCGGCATGGGCTATGCCGCCATGTCCAAGGAGATGACCAAGACTGTCGTGCTCCACATGCTCTATGTCAGCCCAAAGCATCAGCGGGAGGGCATCGGCCGCGATATTTTCGCCGAACTTGAGACCTGCTTCCCGGATGCGGAGATCATGCGCCTCGAAGTCGAACCGCAGAACGAGCCGGCGATCGCCTTTTATCAAGCCCATGGCTTTGCCGAGGTCGGCCGCACGGAAAACTGCGGCAACGGCCAGTCGGGCATTCCGGCGTTGATATTCGAAAAGCCATTGGCGGGCCGCTGAAAGAATAGACGAGATCATCCATGCAAGACGCCCGCCTGATGATCCGCAAAGCGGAAGAATCCGACCTTCCTTCCCTGATCGGCCTCTTTGCCGCCGATGCCTTGGGTGGCCATGGCGATACGGCCGATCCGTCCGCCTATGACGATTATCTCCGTGCGTTTCGCACAATCGCGGCGTCGCCGGAGCAGACGCTGTATGCCGCCGAACTCGCCGGCGAAGTGGTCGGGACGTTCCAGACGATGATCACGACGACGCTGACCGGGCGGGGCAGTTCCGCCATGATCATCGAGGCGGTCCAGACGCGGGCCGATATGCGCGGGCAGGGGATCGGCGCCGCCATGATCAATTTCTGTATCGACGAGGCGAAGAAACGCGGCATGCGGATGGTGCAGCTGACCTCGAATGCGGCGCGCAAGGACGCTCATCGCTTCTATGAGAGATTGGGTTTCAAGCCGACGCATCTGGGCTTCAAGATGCTATTGAAATGAGGCGGTTTGCCTGCTGGAATCACTGGACAAGCAGGTTCAGTGGCGGCATAAGCAAACTATCGAATTCTGGTATCGCTCGCCGCTTAGCGGGTATCGAGGAAAAGACATGTGGAATTTCATCGTACAGACCTTCACCTGGTGGAACAGTCAGACCATGGGAACGCGCTTCGCGACCTGGCGGTTTGGCAAGCGTGTCGGCGAGGATGAGTTCGGCAACGTCTATTACGAAGGCGGCATGTCTTCCTACGGCCTCCCGAAGCGCTGGGTGATCTACAAGGGCTATGCCGAAGCTTCGGCCATTCCTCCGGGCTGGCACGGCTGGATGCATCATCGCACCGACGTTCCGCCGACCAAGGAAAACTATGTCTCCAAGGAATGGCAGAAGGAACACCGCGCCAATCCGACCGGCTCGCCGCAGGCTTACCGTCCGCCGGGTTCTCTCGCCGTTGCCGGCGAGCGTCCGCGCGTGACCGGCGACTACGACGCCTGGACCCCGGGCAATTAAGCGAGAGGCCGGTTCGTCCTTTGGCCACAATTGGTCGTTAGGCGCGACATATGCCGGCTCTTGCTCGGCGCCTTGACCGAGACCAAGCGGAGACTGGCGGATATGATGGTTTTCACGCGAAGCGCTTCTTTGCGTGCGGCAGCTGTAGCAGGCGTCGCTCTCTTCGCAGGCATCATGGCAGTCCCCACCGCAGAGGCCGCCCGCATCGCCAATCCGGTTGCCGTCTTCTCCGGCCTCGACAAGATCACCGGCCGCATCACCACCTTCGACGTTTACGTCAATGAAACCGTGCAGTTCGGTGCACTGCAGGTAACGCCGCGCACCTGCTATTCGCGAGACGATACCGAGCAGCAGAAGGTGGACGGTTTCGTCGAGGTGGACGAGATCACGCTCGATCGTCGCATCCGCCGTATCTTTACCGGCTGGATGTTTGCCGACAGCCCCGGCCTCAACGCCGTCGAGCATCCGATCTATGACGTCTGGCTGAAGGAGTGCAAGCAGAAGTCCGACGTTCCGGCGCCGGATACCGCCGGCGCGAAGTAATCGTTTTCGAGACATAGGCTCGGAATTGTATAGCCCGCAGCAGCCTTGCTCCTGCGGGCATCATTCTATTCGCGTTCCGGACAGGCGGCTTCGCCGATCGCTCGACGATCGGCGGCCTCAGACAGATCGAAAATGATCCTCATCCCGTCAATGCGGCAAGAAAGCCAATTGTGATATGGTTCTTCATTACTCTACCCTCGGCTGTCGAGGCGAACTTGAGTACTCTTGATTGGAATCAAATCATCTCTGGTGGATTTCAACCGTCAGAGAAGCTCAGATTTGGCGATTCCATCGCCTTTTCCAGCATCTTGGCATATGCGTCCTTCGGCACGTCGATGGCACCAAATGTCTTTAGATGCTCGGTGGTGAATTGCGTGTCGAGCAGGGTGAAGCCGCGTTCGCGCAAGCGCTCCACCAGATAGACGAGGCAGATCTTGGAGGCGTCCGTGCGGCGGGAAAACATGCTTTCGCCGAAGAAGGCCGATCCTAATGAAACACCATAGAGACCGCCGACCAGCCGATCGCCTTCCCAGGCTTCTACGGAATGGGCATGGCCGATGTGGTGCAGGGTGGCATAGAGCGAGCGGATCGTCTGGTTGATCCAGGTGCTGGGGCGATCGCTTGTCTGCTCGCCGCAGGCGGCGATGACGGCATCAAAATCGGTATCGAAACGAATGTCGAAGGGCTGTTGACGGATCTTCTTGGCGAGGCTCTTTGAGACGTGAAACGTATCGAGAGGGATGATGCCCCGCAATTCCGGCTCGACCCAGAAGATTTCGGGGTCGTCTGCCGATTCAGCCATCGGGAAAAGTCCGATGGAATAGGCGCGCAACAAAATTTCCGGGGTAATGCCGGGACGTTTGCCGCGCGCTCCAGGCACAGGCTAGGCCGATGTTTTTGCCAGGTAGTTTTCCAGCCAATGGATATCGTAATCGCCGTTGGCGATATCCTGATTGGAAACCAGATCCTGGAAGAGCGGCAGAGTGGTCTTGATGCCATCCACCACGAATTCGTCAAGCGCACGACGCAGGCGCATCATGCATTCGACGCGGGTGCGCCCATGCACGATCAGCTTGCCGATGAGGCTGTCGTAATAAGGGGGGATCTTGTAGCCTTGATAGGCGCCGGAATCGATGCGTACCCCAAGGCCGCCCGGCGCATGGA